>JBICIB010000540.1:0-5974 GCA_043101415.1 Planctomycetota bacterium JB042
CCGAGGTCGGCCGCGCGGTCGTACGGCGCCGCGTCGGGACGGAACCGCTCCTCGTCGTACGCGCCGTAGACGACCTCGACGCGCGCCGGGTCGACGCCGGCCGTCCGGACCAGGAGCCGCTTCAGCGCCTCCGCCACCACCACGACGCGGTCGATCCGCGGGGAGCGGAGCCTCCGGGCGCGCGCCTTCGACGGGATCTTGCTGGTGCCGACGTTCGCGACCGACCCGACGTCGGGGGCGAGGGGCGCGGCCTGCAGGAAGCGCTGGACCGCCTGCTCGCGGTGGAGGTGGACGACGTCGTACCGTCCCTCGACCAGGAGGTCGCGGAGCGCCTTGATCGACGCCAGCCGCCGCAGCCGGAGTCCGACGTACCGGCAGCCGGCCTCCTCCACGCGGGTGCGGGTCTCGTCGTGGGCGCCGCCCTCCCGCTCGGAGAACGCCATCGTCACCCGGTGGCCGAGGCGGGCGAGCTCGCGGGAGAGGAGGAACGCCTGCACGGCGCCGCCCGCGTTGATCTTCGAGTGCGTCAGGAGCTGGAGGATCGAGAGCGGCGTCTCTTCCATCGCACCGTCACGTCACGCCGACGGATCGGAGAAGAACTGGTCGATCGGGCCCTCGCTCTCCCCGCGCGAGAGGGCCTCGGTCTGCATCCGGAAGGCGCGCGCGTACCGGCCGTCCTTCGCCATCAGCTGCTCGTGGGTCCCCTCCTCGTGGATCTCCCCCTTCACCAGGACGACGATCCGATCGGCGCGGCGGATCGTGGCGAGGCGGTGCGCGATCACGAGCGTGGTGCGCCCCTTCATCAGGTGGTCGAGCGCGGACTGGACCGACGCCTCCGCCTCGGCGTCGAGGGCGGAGGTCGCCTCGTCGAGGATGAGGATCGGCGGGTTCTTCAGGAGCGCGCGCGCGATCGCGATCCGCTGGCGCTCGCCGCCGGAGAGGCGCAGCCCGCGCTCGCCCATCTCGGTGTCGTAGCCGTTCGGCTTGTCGACGATGAAGTCGTGCGCGTGCGCCGCCTTCGCCGCCGCCTCGATCGCCTCGTCGGAGACGTCGTCGAGCCCGTAGGCGATGTTCTCGCGGATGGTGTCGCGGAACAGGATCGTCTCCTGGGTCACCGTGCCGATCTGCCGGCGGAGCGACTTCAGGGTCAGGTCGCGGATGTCGGTGCCGTCGATCGTGATCGCGCCCTCGTCGATGTCGTACAGACGAGGGACGAGGTCGACGAGCGAGGTCTTCCCCGACCCGGACGGGCCGACGATCGCGACCGTCTCCCCCTTCCGCACGGTGAGGGAGACGCCGCGCAGGACCGGGACGTCCTCCTGATACTGGAACCGGACGTCCCGGAACTCGATCGCGCGCTCGAGCCGCGACAGCGGGACCGCGTCCGGGTGCTCCTTGATCTCCGGCGTCTGGTCGAGGATCCGCACCACGCGCCCGCCACAGGCGATGCCGCGGACGAAGTCGTTCTGCAGCTTCCCGAGCTTCCGGACCGATCCGTTCAGCTTCTGCAGGGCGACGAGGAGCGTGGCGAGGATCGGGACGGTCAGGTCCCCCTCGATCACCGCGCCGCCGAGGAACCAGATCGCGGCCGCGATCCCGATCCCCCCGACGATGTCGACCACCGGCTCGGTCATCGCGCGGAGCCGGTACGTCGCCATCTGCTTCTTGTAGATCGAGCGGGTGGCGTGCTTGAACCGCTTGATCTCGTACCCCTCCCCCGAGAACGTCTTGACGACCTTCTGGCCGGAGAGCGCCTCGGAGAGGATCGCGAACATGTCGCCCGACCCCGCCTCCGCCGCCTTCGAGCGGTGGCGGATCTTGTCGGCGATGATCCGGATGGGGAGGATCGCGAGGACGACGAAGCCGACCGCGAACAGGGCCGCCCAGCTCGTCTGGTGGATCGCGAACCAGAGCGCGCCGATGAAGATGCAGAGCTCCTTCGAGCCGGTGATCGCGAAGCCGATCATCATCTCGCGGAGCCGGTTGATGTCCTTCGTGACGCGGGCGACGATCTTCCCGGAGTGCGTCGACTGGTGGAACCGGAGGGGGAGCCGGACGAGGTTCTTGAACGTGTCCTCGCGCAGGCGGCGGATCACCTTCCGGGTGGTCGACGCCATCAGCATGCTCTGGATGTACTTCAGGAGCGAGCCGACGAGGATCACCCCGAAGAAGAGGAT
Organism: Planctomycetota bacterium JB042; assembly: GCA_043101415.1. GTDB lineage: Bacteria > Planctomycetota > B15-G4 > B15-G4 > JADJEK01 > JAUIEL01. The sequence goes on from JBICIB010000540.1 coordinate 2,178, forward strand.
CACGACCTGGAAGAGGCTCGTCTTCCGGTCCTCCTTCGTCGGTGCGGGCGGGGCGGCGGTTTCGCCCGCCGGCGGCGCGACGTCGGCGGGGTCGCCGGGTGCCGCCGGTCCGGAGTCCGGAGTCTGCGCCGCGTCCGGTGCCTTCGTCGCGTCGGAGGTCTGCGTCGGGTCTTGAGCCGGCGGCGAGGGCGGGTCGCGGCCGAGCATCCGCTTCACCTTGTCGAACGGCGTGACCGCCTCCGAGCCCGGCTCGGCCTCGCCGCCCATCACCGTCAGCCCCTCCTGGATCAGCGCGAGCTGTCCGACGATGAGCCCGCCGGTCAGGATCGACAGGAAGATGGCGGCGGCGACCTTGTACCAGTACGGGCGGACGTACCGGAACAGCGTCCGGTAGATCCGCATGTCCTCGCGGGTCGCGGGGACGAGGATCCGCTTCGTCCTCGCCCAGAACCCGGCGTTCGCGTCCCGCTCCGCCTCGAGCGCCTCGAGCTCGTCGAGGTCGAGGGTCGGGCGCATCATCCGCGTCTCGTCGAACGACGGCTTCGCCTCGTCCGCGCCGTTCGCGCGCGGGCGGGTGGCGGGTCCGGTCCGGACCTCGTCGTCGTTCGGCGTCATCGTCGGAGCGTCGTCGGCCTCAACCGGCGACGGCGGCCTCCACGTCCTTCACGGTCTCCGGGAGTTCGAGCTCGAGGTCCTCGTACAGGCGGCGGACGGCGCGGTCGGTCGCCGTCCCCGGCTCGAAGAAGAGGTCGTTCGCGATCGCGCGCCGGATCTCCCCCTTCTCCTCCGGGTTCTCGAGGAGGCGCGGCACGACCTCGCGCAGCTCGTCGGCGGTCTTCACGATCTCGCCGCCCTTCCGGCCCCACGTGTCGAGGTCGATCTTGCTCTTCCGCATGCCGTACAGGATCTCCGGCACGTCGAAGAAGACGATCGGGCGGTCGACGAGCGTGTACTCGAACGCCACCGACGAGGCGTCGGTCAGCAGCAGGTCGGCGGCGGCGAGGAGCGGGACGATGTCCGAGCCGAGGTCGGCGCGGAGCCGCTCGTGGCGCCACTCGGAGAGGCGCGTCGGCCAGTCGATCGAGCACTCCGGGTCCTCGGACGCGTGATCGTGCGGCTTCACGATCAGGTTGATCGGGAGGTCGAGGAGCGCCTCGATGATCGCCTCGCCGTGGCGGTTCAGCGAGTTCCCGGAGTCGCCGGTCGGCGCGTACAGGACGGTCGGGAGCGCCGGGTCGAGGTCGAGGGCCAGCAGGACCTGCGCCGGGTCGATGCTCCCGTCGACGAGGCGGTCGACCTTCGGCAGCCCGGTCATCACCAGCCGCGGATCCCCCTCCTCGAACAGCCCCCGCTCGATGAACTGCCGCCGGTGGTACGGGCCGGGGAGGAACAGCCGGTCGAACATCGTGCTCTTCGGCTTGATCGCGCAGTTCTTGAACGAGACGCCGTGGAAGATCTGGACCTTCAGCTTGGCGAAGCGCGGGATGATCCGCTGGGAGAAGTTCGGGCTGAGGTAGACGTCCCACGGCATGAACCGCGCCACCCGGAAGTGCAGCACGCCGCGCTGCACGCCGTGGCGGCTGAAGAAGCGGTTCAGGTCGGCCCGCTCTTCTTCCTGGAACTGCCGCGTGTGGCTCAGGGTCCCGGTGTGGTGGATGCGGAGGCGCGGGTCGTCCTCGATCCTCCGCAGGATCGGCTTGTACATGACGACGTTGACGCCGTTGTTCGCCGAGCAGAGGATCCAACGCCGCCGACGGAGGGGGTTCGCCATTCGTGCTTCCCGACTTCGGACGGTCTCGCCAAACCGGAGAGTCTACCGGCGCGACGTGCACACCGGATCCGAAAACCTCTCCGGACCCCGGCCCGCCGCGGCCCCGATCCTCGCCGTCGAGTGTCGCAAACCTCAACCGAAAAGGGAGTTGAAGACGGAGTTCGCCGAGGCGACGTCGCGCGGAGGCGACACGCGGCCGCCTCTTCGGCCGGAGGCCGGGACGTCTTACGATCCGTCACCGTGCGCCCGCTCACCGACGCCCTCGTCCTCGCCCGGGCCCCGTACTCCGAATCGAGTCAGGTCGTCCACCTGCTCACGGCGGGGGAGGGGCGGATCACCTGCCTCGCGCGCGGCGTCTACCGCCCGAAGTCGAACTTCGGCGGCGCGCTCGACCTCCTGACCCGGGGCGAGGCGGACGTCACGCGACGCCGCGGGAGCGAACTCGACCTCCTCCACCGGCTCCGCGTGACGCATCCGTACCGGGGGCTCCGTCGGACGCTCCTCGCCTGGTCCGCGGCGAGCCACGTCCTCGAACTGGTCCGGGCGTTCGCGTGGGTCCGGGACCGCGAGTCGGGCGTCTTCCGGCTGGTCGCGGCGACCCTCGACGCGCTCGACGGGGGGCCGCCGGCGGAGGTCGTCGAGACGTGGCTCGCCGCGTTCGCCCTCCGCCTGCTCGAGCGGGCCGGGTTCCGCCCCGAGCTCGACGGCTGCCTCGGGTGCGGGACGCGGGTCGGGGACGGCCCGGTCGGCTTCTCGCTCGAGGAGGGGGGCGTCGTCTGTCCGCGCTGCGCGGCGGCGAAGCGGCGCGTCGTGCCGCTCTCGGCGGGCGCGCTGGCGCTCGAGCGGCGGATCCTCTCCGGGGCCCGCGGCGAAGCGCCGGCCGACCGGGACGCCGTCTCCGAGGTCCGCCGGACGCTCGATCGCGTGGTCGAGCACCGGCTGGAGCGGCCGCTCCACGCGCGGCGCCTGCTCGACGAGGAGGTGGCGGCGTGCGCCTGAACCACCTCCGCGCCCGGCGCGGGGCGGCGGCGCTCGCTCTGGTCCTGCTCCCCGCGTGCCGCTCGATCCCCGAGATCGACGGCGCCCCCGTGAACGAACTCTCGCCGGCGGCGCTGCTCGAGGCGGCGGAGCGGGCGTTCGAGGAGGAGCGGGCGGACGACGCGATCGCCGCCGCCGAGTGGTACCTGACGCATCACTTCGACCAGCCGGACGTCGAGCGGGCGCGGTGGGTCGCCGCCGAGGCGCGCTTCGGACGCGGGGAGCTCGCCGAGGCGTTCAACCAGTACCGTCGGATCCTCGACGAGAACCGCTTCACCGAGCGGACGGAGGTGATCGGCGATCGGGCGTGGGAGATCGGGAAGACGCTCGCGCGGGAGAAGGCGGAGTTCTTCGACGACTTCGGCGCCGACCGCGACGTCGGCATCGAGGCGCTGAACCTGATCGTCACCCGCTACCCGAAGGACGACCGCGCCGACGACGCGTGGAAGGAGCTCGCCGCGGCGTTCGCCGCCGACGGGGCGTGGGCCGCGGCGGCCGACATCTACGAGCGGTTGGCGCGCGAGTACCCGGGGAGCGAGTGGCGCGACCTCGCGCTGTTCCGCGTCGCCGAGGCGTACGCGCGGCAGTCGCGCGGCGGCTCGTTCGACGTCGACCCGCTCTTCCAGGCGGACGCGGCGTTGGCGCGGTACCTGGCCGTCTATCCGGACGGGAACTTCGTCGCGGAGGCGGAGGAGGAACGGCTCCGACTCCAGAACGAGATCACCCGCCACGAGTTGGAGGTCGCCGAGCACTACCGGCAGCGAGGGGACCCGTCCGGGGAGCGGCTGCACCTGACGAACGCCGCGACCCGGTTCCCCGACACGCGGGCCGCGGCAGAGGCGCGGGAGCGGATGGCCGCGCGAGGCGTCGATCCGGGGCCGGACTCGAACGACCTCCTCCGGCCGCGGAGCGAGCGCCCGCCCTGGCGGCAGGGGCCGGCGCCGGCGGGCGCGGGGGCGGCGCGATCGGCGGGGATTCCGGCGGCCGG
>JBICIB010000541.1:0-2516 GCA_043101415.1 Planctomycetota bacterium JB042
GTCTCCTCGATGAACGTGTCGACGGCCGCGCCGGGGACCGGATCGGTCGCCACCCGGTACGTCGCGAGTTTCTCGAACTCCTCCGGCTCGCTCGGGCCCGCCTGCTGGGCGTTCGAGAGCGACAGGAGCTTGTTCGACACCTCGAGCAGGACCTTGTGGCCGAGCGGCAGGTTGCCGGTCGGATAGAGCAGCACCTTCGCCTTGTTCGGCTCGTTCGACACGAGCACGCTCGTCGAACCGAGGACCTCGTCGACCGGGAGCCCCTCCGGCGTCTCGACGGCGCGCAGACGGATGAAGTTGCGCGTGAAGTTGACCGGCTTCGTGCTGATCGGCTTGTCGAACACGATCGAGAACGGCGGGCGCTTCTTCGACTTGATCTTGGAGAACAGCCCGGCGGGGTCGGAGTAGACGCTCGGGTGGATCCCCTTCGTCCCGGAGGACGGCGAGATCTTCTTCTTCTTCACCTTCGCGGCCTTCGACGAGGCGTTCGAGAAGTAGTCGGCGAGCACCGACGTCGTGCGGAAGGTGAGGGGGACGCCCGCGCTCTTCTTCAGGGCGACGAGGTTCGCGACCGAGTTCGGGTTGCCGATCGTCACGTCGATCTTGTACTCGGTGTCCGGGAGCAGCCCCGGCAGCCCGGCGTTCCCCGCCACGTCGGAGGTCGTGCCGAACGTGCTGTTCACGTCGACCGTCGGCAGCCGCGGCGTGAAGATCACCTTGTCGCCGTCGACCTCGTACGTGCCGTAAGCGACCTGCCCGACAGGCTGGCATCCGTTGTTAGAGTCGCTGACGCGGATCTTCAGGCCCTGCGCCACGCCGGAGCCGATCTTCGGCTCGCCGGTGAACTCGAAGACGACGCGCTGCGAGAGCGGAGCCGCCGTCGGAGGCGTGGTCGTCCCCCCCGTCCCGGTGATGCTGGACGGGAACCGGACGGCCTTCAGCTTGATGCTTCCGCCGAGCGCACCGGGGGCGAGGGTCGACGTGAGCAGGAGCACACCAGCGAGGGTGCCGATCCGCATGATGGGATCCTCCGAGGGTGAAGAGGGCTGCCGAAGTCTCGTCTGGGGCAGGGCGAGACTTCGATCCTTCAAGTATACCGCGCGTTTCGGGGCGCTACCACCTCAGCCGCACACGTCCGGACCGCTCCGGCCGCATCGACCGCACGATGGATCGGGATCGGAACGTTCCCGGCCCGATCCGACGTTCACGACGGAGAAGAGGCGTTCGACCTCGCCCCGTCCCCGGGGCGGATCCGCGACGCACTCCTCGCCGCAGGTCTCAAGTGGCTGCGAACCCATGGGTTGCATCACCTCGAGCCGAGCTCCGCAGGTGTGGCAACGGTACTCGTAGATCGCCATGCGGGAAGGGTAACTCCCGAGCGGACCGGAGGCGACGAGCCCTGGTCCAGGTTTCAGAGTCCGAGCACGTGGAAACCGCCGTCGACGTACAGGACCTCGCCGGTCACCGCACGCGACAGGTCGGAGAGGAAGAAGAGCGCCACGTCCCCGACCTCGTCGATGTCGACGTTCTTCCGGAGCGGCGCCTTCTCCTTGAACAGGCCGAGCATCGTCGGGAGATCCGACACGCCCGACGCCGCGAGGGTCCGGATCGGCCCGGCCGAGATCGCGTTCACCCGCACCCGCCGCGGGCCGAGATCGGCCGCGAGGTACCGGACGGACGACTCCAGCGCCGCCTTCGCGACCCCCATGACGTTGTAGTGCGGCACCACCCGCTGCCCGCCGAGGTAGCTGAGGGTGACGATCGCCCCCCCGGCCTCTTCCATCAGCGGCGCCGCCCGCCGCGCCACCGCCGTGAGCGAGTACGAGGAGATGTCGAGCGCCTTCGCGAACCCGTCCCGGGAGGTCTGGAGGAACTCTCCCTCCAGCTCCTCCTTCTGCGCGAACGCGACCGCATGCACGACGAAGTCGAGCCCGCCGAACTCGCTCCCGATCCGCTCGAACAGCCGGTCGAGCTGCCCGTCGTCCGCGACGTCGCACTCCTGCACCAGGACGTCCTGCATCGGCGACGCCAGCTTCTTGACCGTCTCCTCGAGTCGCCCCCCCTGATACGTGATCGCCAACCGCGCCCCCTCGCGGGCACAAGCCTTCGCGATCCCCCAGGCGATCGATCGCTTGTTCGCGACCCCCAGGATCAGGCCGCGCTTTCCCTCGAGCAACATGGAGCAGGACCTCCGGTGTCCGGATCGATGGGAATGGAGTGTAGAGGGGTTGGAGGGGAGGAACGACAGAGCGCCGTCGCGAAATGACACGGCGACACGGCGGCGCGGCGCTGCGCTGGGCTTTGGTCGCTGCGCGAGGCTGGGGTCGCTGCGCTGGGCTTTGGTCGCTGCGCGGGGCTGGGGTCGCTGCGCGAGGCTGTCACACCGCTGCGCGGGGCGAGGTCCACTGCGCGTGGAGCGATGGGCCGCTGCGCGGGGCGGTCCGCTGCGCGCGGGGCGGTGAACGGGGATTCGGCCGCGGGGCGTTCGGTGGCCACGGTCCGCCGGGATCGGGAGA
>JBICIB010000542.1:0-4756 GCA_043101415.1 Planctomycetota bacterium JB042
CGCTCTTCCGATCTAGCGGATGAGCGGCGCGCCGATGGGAGCGGAGCGATGACCGGCGGCTGGATCACGAGGCTGTTCGTGGGCCTCTGGACCGACCGGCTGCGGTTCCTCGCCGCGGGCGGGATCGCGCTGCTCCTCTGGTTCCTCCTCGGCGAGAAGGTGAACCACGAGGACTCGACGACGCTCGACGTCCGGATCCTGGCGGTCGACGAGGTGATGGCGGGGAAGGGCCTCTTCATCCGCGTCCCGGGCAACCTCGCGTTCACCGACGTCCAGCCGAACTCCGTCGAGCTCGACCTGAGCGGGCCGCGCGCGGAGATGTCGCGCCTCGAGGGGGCCCTCACCGGGTACTTCGAGATCCCGTCCGACTTCATCGGCGAGCAGAAGGCGGACCGCCGCGTGCTCCGGGTGAAGGGCGACTTCCGCTTCCCGCAGCTCGAGTCGAGCCGGGTCGACATCGAGAACGAGCCGGAGATCGTGATCGGTCTGGCGCGGCGGGAGGAAGGGTCGATCACGCTCCGGGCGGACAATCTCGAGTTCCAGCCGCCGACGCTCGGCGAGGGGATCGAGGTGTCGTTCGACCCGTCGATCCTCCAGCTCAGCGGACCCCAGGCGCAGATCCAGAAGCTGAAGGTCTCCCCCGAGCTGTTCCGCCTCGCGACGATCGGCCGCCAGGAGCTCGAGATCGGGCTGCGCGGCGGGCTGACCGTCCGCCCGCGGCAGGGGAAGTTCCTGAGCGAGGCGCTCCACCGCCTCGACTTCGCGCTCCCCGACACGGAGCTCGTCCGGATCTCCCTGCGGCGGGCGACCGAACCGTACGTCCTGTCGTTCGCGTCGGTCGAGGTGACGCCGCTCGTCCCGAAGGCGGCCTGGCGCGACGGGATCCGGAAGGAGGACCCGCTCGGGCTCGAACCGGGGACGGTGCGGGCGGAGGTGCGCGTCCCGAAGACGGCGTTCCCGACCCGGGACGAGGCGCGGGCGCACGTCGAGCGCGAGCTGAACCTGTTCGTCGATCTCGGCGACATGCCGTTCGCGACGCTCGCGCAGCGGCTGCGCGTGCGGGCCGAAGGGCTCCCCGAGGGCGCCACGATCTCCGTGTCCCCGGACGTGATCGACGTCCACTGGAACGAGGCCGAGACGACCGAGGAGCCGAAATGACGAAGCCGGTCCACTTCGGGACGGACGGCGTGCGCGGGGTCGCCAACGAAGGAATGCTGGCGCCCGAGCGGGTGCTCGCGCTCGGTCGGGCGCTCGGTCGGCTCGCGCGGCGCGACGGGGCGGAGGGGCCGGTCGCGCTGGCCCGGGATCCCCGCCGCTCGTCGCCGATGATCGCCGCCGGGCTGGCGGCCGGGCTCGCCTCCGAAGGGGTCGAGGTGCTCGACCTCGGCGTCCTCCCGACCCCGGGGCTGGCGGTGCTGCTCGAGGGGCTCGGGGCGTCGCTCGGCGCGATGGTCTCCGCCTCCCACAACCCGATGCGGGACAACGGCATCAAGGTCCTCCTCGCGGACGGCGGGAAGCTGGCGGACGACGACGAGCTCTGGCTCGAGGCCGAGCTCGACCGGCCGCCCGCCTCGCCCGCGCCGACGGGCGCCGGCGTCGGGGACGTCCGGCGCGTCGACGCCGCGGTCGACCGGTACGTCGACGTCCTGGCGGCGCGGTTCGACGGCCTGTCGCTCGAGGGGATGAGGATCGTGGTCGACGCCGCCAACGGCGCGACCAGCGAGGCCGCGCCGCGGATCCTCGAACGGCTCGGGGCGGACGTCGCGCTCCGGTTCGCGTCGCCGGACGGGCTGAACATCAACGACGGCTGCGGCGCCGTCCACCCGGAGGCGATGGCGCGGGACGTCGTGGCCGAAGGGGCGGACGTCGGGGTCGCGTTCGACGGCGACGGGGACCGCCTCATGCTCGCCTCGGCCGACGGGTCGGTCCAGGACGGCGACCGCGTCCTGTACGTCTGCGGCCGAGAGCGGCTCGCGGGCGGGACGCTGAAGGACGGCGTGCTGGTCGGGACCGTCATGTCGAACTTCGGGCTCGAGCTGGCGATGCGGGCGCTCGGGGGACGTCTGCACCGCACCCCGGTCGGGGATCGTCACGTCGCCGCGGCCCTGCGCGAGCACGGCTGGGGGCTCGGAGGCGAGCCTTCCGGACACGTCATCTTCGGCGCCGAGCACGGGTTCGTCGGGGACGGGCTCTACAGCGCGCTGTCGGTCCTCGCCGTGATCGCGCGGACGGGGACCCCGATGCACGAGCTGTCGCGCGACCTGAAGGCCGTCCCGCAGGTCCTCCTGAACGTGCCGGTCCGGGAGAAGCCGCCGCTCGACGAGCAGCCGGCGCTCGCGGGCCGGATCGAGGAGGCGGAAGCGGCGCTGGCCGGCGAGGGGCGCGTCCTGGTGCGGTACTCCGGGACCGAGAACCTCCTCCGCGTGATGGTGGAGGGGACGGACGACACGATCGTCCGGTCCGAGGCGGAGGCGATCGCGGACGTCGTGCGCGGGACCCTCGGCGCCGACGCGCCGGCGACGTCATGATCACCCTCGCGATCGAGACCTCGGCGACGCCCGGCTCGGTCGCGCTCGGGCACGGAGAGGACGGCGCGGACGTCGACGTCCGGATCCTCGACCGGGCGGGGGGACACGCGCGGGCGCTGGCGCCGGCGATCGCCGCCCTGCTCGAGGCGCGCGGCCTCGCTCCGGCCCGGATCGATCGGATCGTCGTCGGTCTCGGACCGGGGGGGTACACCGGCATCCGCCTCGCGCTCGCGACGGCGAAGACCCTCGCCGCGGTGCTCGAGCGGCCGATCGTCGGCGTTCCGTCGACCCAGGTCCTCGCCGCGCACCCGGCCGTCCCGGTCGGCCGGGTGCTGGCCGTCCTCGACGCGAAGAAGGGGGACGTCTACGGCGCGAGGTACGAGAAGGTCGAGGCCGGCGCCCCGCGCGAGCTCGAGGCGCCGTTCGTCCGTCCGGCCGAGGAGGTCGCGGCGGTCCTCGACCCGGCGACGTTCGTCTGCGGCGACGGCTTCGCGGCGCTCGCCGCGCACCGCGACCCGCCGCCGCCGGGCGACGCGGCGATCGTGCCGCGGGCGCAGGAGCTCCTCGCGATCGGGGCGGCGCGTCTCGAGCGAGGGGAACGGGACGAGGAGAAGTCGCTCCTCCCGCTGTATCTTCGTCCTTCCGAGGCGGAGCTCCGGTGGGAGCGGCGACGGCGCGAGGCAGGAGGGACGGGCGGATGAAGACGCGACCGCGGGTCTGGGCGGAGATCGACCTCGAGGCCGTCTCCCACAACCTCGGGGTGGTCCGCGAACGGCTCCACTGCAAGGACGGCGTGATGCTGGTCGTGAAGGCGGACGCGTACGGGCATGGGGCGCTCGCCGTCACCCGGCACGTCCTCGCCCACGGCGACGCCCGCGCGTTCGGGGTGGGCGACTCCCACGAGGCGCTCGAGCTCCGCGAGGCGGGGATCGACGCCCCGCTCCTGATCCTGGGGGCGATCGTCGACGGCGAGATGCGCGAGGTGATCCGGCACGACGTGGCGGTCTGCGTCCACTCGCTCGACCGGGTGCGGAGGCTCGACGCGGAGGCGCGGCGTCAGGGGCGGCGCTGTCGGGTCCACGTGATGGTCGACACCGGGATGGGGCGGCTCGGCCCGTTCCCGGAGAAGGCGATCGAGGTGGCGGCGGCGGTCGATCAGGCCGAGCACCTCGTCCTCGAGGGGGTCGCCACGCACTTCAGCAGCACGTCCAGGAAGGACGACCCGTTCACGCGCCGGCAGATCGAGCGGTTCGGCGGGTTCCGCGAGCAGCTCGTCGCCCGCACCGAGCACCGCCCGGTCTTCCACGCCGCCAACAGCGGCGCCATCCTCGACGCCGGCGACGCCGGGTTCGAGATGGTCCGGGTCGGCGCGGCGGCGTACGGGGTCCTGCCGCGGCGCGACGGGCCGGCGTCCCGCCTCCGCCCGGTGCTCGCGCTCCGGACGCAGATCATCTACCTGAAGGACGTGCCGGCGGACACGCCGATCAGCTACGAGCGGATGCACGTCACCGGCCGCAAGACGCGGATCGCCACGCTGCCGATCGGCTACAACGACGGCCTTCGCTACGGGCTCTCGAACCGGTGGCACGTCCTCGTGAAGGGCCGGCGGGCCCCGATCGTCGGCGCCGTGTCGATGGACTTCTGCATGGTCGACGTCGGCGAGATCCCGGGCGTCCGGCCCGGCGACACGGTGACGATCCTCGGCGAGGACGGAGGGGAGCGGATCACCGTCCCGGAGATGGCCGAGGCGCTCGGCACCGTCCCGTACGAGGTGACCTGCGGGCTGGGGAAGCGCGTCCAGCGCCAGTACCGACCTCGCCCCGCGCGCCCGGCCCTCTCCGAAGCGCTGGGGGTCGGGGCGCGGGAGGGGTGACGGCCGACCGATGATCCGGCGCCTCGTCCGCTTCCTCCTCTCCCTCGTCCTCCTCGCCGGCGTCGTGGTCCTCCTCGCGTGGGGCGCCCTCCGGCTGGCCGAGCGGGAGCGCTGGTTCGAGGGGCGGATCCGGACCGAGTTCTCCCAGTACGTCGACGGAGAGGTCGAGGTCGGGAAGGCGGACGTCGACCTCCTCGCCCGGACGATCCGGACGACCGACCTCACGCTCCGTCCGAGCCCCGCCGCCGAGCCGGTGGTCGTCGTGCCGGAGATGGTGATCGAGCTGCCGTTCGGGCTGCCGGAGGACGGCGCCCTCTTCCCCGACCGGATCCGGGTGAAGGGCGCCCGGCTCGCG
>JBICIB010000543.1:0-5025 GCA_043101415.1 Planctomycetota bacterium JB042
CCCCGCCGGATCCGCGAGCGCCGCCGCGACGGATCGCGCGCGCGCCGGATCCTCGCCGATCAGGACGGCCAATCCCCGGCGGACGTCGTACGTCTCGCCCGCGGGCGTGACCTCGAGGAACGAGAAGATCGCTTCGGAGAGCGGCGGGTCCGCGTGCCACGACGTCATGATCACGCTCTCCAGGGTCGGGTCCGGGTCGCGCTCGAGCGCCGACTCGTCGAGCACGTCGTGAACCCGCTCGCAGTCGGCCCCCCAGACGTCGAACGCGACGCCGCCCGCGTCGAGGAGCGCGTCCGCCACCCGAACGATCGCCTCGACCGGGATCCCCGCCGCGTCCCAGACCAGGAGGCACGCGAAGGCTCGGCGATCGAGTCGGCGAAGCGCGGCGACGGCCCGCTCCGGAGTCCCGACCCGCAGGAGGTGGAGCCGGCGGCCGCGTCCGTCCGTCCCGCATCGCTCCGTCCCGCGCACGTCAGCTCTCCCGGCCCGCCCGGCGCTTCCGCTCGAACCGGACCATCATCGGCACGAAGCCGATCCGCTCGAACGCGCGCCGCGCCCGCTCGTTGAACGTCCAGGCCGCGAGCTCGACCCGGTCGAAGCCCGACGCCTCCGCGTCGACGACCGCCGCATCGATCAGCGCCCGCGCGACGCCGCGTCCGCGCGCGCCCTCGACGACGGAGACCTGATCGATCTCGCACCACCGGCGCTCGCGGGCGAACGGGTTCGCCGGCCGCCGCTCGTGGAACGCGAGCAGGTAGCCGACCGGCGCGCCGTCGGCCTCGGCGATCCACGCCCGCGCGTCGTCCCCCTCCAGCACCTCCCGGAACCACGCGGCGACCCGCGACGGATCGGCGGGAAGGAACAGCTCCGGCCGCTCGGCGACGTGGAGATCCTGGACGACGGCGTTCAGCGCGGCCAACGCGTCGGCGTCGTCGACGGTCACGCGGCGGACGTCCACGACGCTCACTCCCCGTCCCGCTGCCGGCGCGCCTCGCGCAGCATCCGCCGCATCTCGTCCGCCCGCGCGCCGTTCGGCTCCAGCGTGAGCCCCTCCTGCAGGCAGACGATCCCCTCCTCGAGCCGCTCCTGCTCGAGGTAGCCGACCGCCATGTGGAGCATCGCGAGGTGGAGGACCGCCGGATCGTCGTCCGATCCGCGCACGACGTCGCGCATCTCGTCGACGAGGCCGGGCCAGTCCCGCGCCTCCTCGCGGGCCGCGGCGAGCGCGTCGATCTCCTCGAGCGTCCGGGCGCGCGCCGCGGAGTCGATCCGACCGCGGTACTTCCGGGCGAGCCCCGCCTCTCCGTCGGCGTCGAGCGCGACGATCCTCCGGAGCTCCGGGACGTACGCCTCCCCCCACCACGCGGCCGGGATCTCCGCCAGCCCCTCGTCGAGCGCGCGCGCCGCCTCGATCCCCTCCGCCTCGGCCGCCCGGGCGAACGCCGCGTCGCGCCGCTCGCGGACCTCGACCAGCTCGGCGAGGTGGCGCAGGTACTCCTCCGGCCCGCCCTCCCGGTACCCGGTCCGCGCGTACGGCCGCCCGTCGGCGTCGGCCAGGACGACGGTCGGGAAGCCGCGCACGCCGAGCCGCTCCTGCCACTCCTCGTTCCGCGCCTTCTCCTCCGGCGTCACCCGGTTCGCGTCGCGCGGGAAGTCGAGCGTCACCGGGACGAACGTCTCGACGACGCGCCGCGGGAACGGGTCGGCCTGGAACACCTCGCCGTCGAGCTTCAGGCACCAGACGCACCAGTCCGAGCCGGTGAAGTCGAGGAGGAGATCCTTCCCCTCCTCCTTCGCGCGCGCCTTCGCCGCCTCGACGTCGCGCAGCCACCCCTCCGCCGCCCCGGCCGAACCGACCGCGGCGGCCAGCCCCGTCACGCACACCATCGCCCGCAGGACCGTCCTCATCGCGTCTCCTTCCGCTTCGCCTCGAGCCGCGCCTCGACCTCGCGCTCCGCCTCGTCCCGTTCCTTCGCCAGCGTCGCGAACCGCTCCGCCCGCTCCGCGTCGCCGGAGGCGCGCGCCGCCTCCCCGAGGAGCTCGATCAGCCGCGGATGGTGCGACCGGACGAGGACCTCCTCCCCCCGCCGCGTGGCCTCCTCCGGCCCGTCGGCGCGGAGGATCCTCTCCACGACGTCCGGCGCACGCTCCGGGTGGAGGACGCCGCGGTCGAAGAGAGAGCGTTCGATCCGGGCCGCGTCCGCCTCGTCCCCGAGCCGGCGCCGCGCGTCCGCCACCCAGAGGAGCGGGTCGGGGAGGTCCTCCGCGATCCGCTCCGCCGCCTCGAGTCGCGCTCGCGCCCCCTCCTCCTCGCCGGCCGCCGCGAGACGCACGGAGACGACGACGAGCGCCTGGACCGCGGTCAGCCTCCGGACACGCTCCTCCCCCGCCCACCGCTCGAACGCCTCGCCCGCCCGGCCGAACCAGGCGAGGCGCGCCTCCCGGTCGACGAACGCATCGTCGTCGGGCGGGAAGAGGTCGAGCAGCTCCTCCCGACCGAGGAACCCCATCCCCCGCTCGACGTCGAACGTGATCCCCCCGCCCGGGAGGTACGAGAACGCCACGTCGCCGTCCCCCGGCGCCTCCATCCGCGCCGTCGCGACCTCGAGCGCCCGCTCCGCGAGGTCGAGTTCGCCGGCGCAGGCGAACAGGCGTGCCGCGCGCTTCGCCGTCCGCCGACGCCACCCCTCGTACGGTCCCTCCGGCGCGCGGAGCACGCTCTCGCAGATCGCCCGCCCCCGCTCGAGCGCGCCGGCGGGGCCGAGGAGGTCCTCCCACGTCGACAACGCGAGCTCCTCGTACGACTCCCGCTGCCACGTCATGTCGCCCGGCTCGGCCCACGCCAGGATCGCGTCGACGACGGCCAGCCGCGCCTCGCCGTCGAGGCTCTGTCGGACGTCGTCGATCAGCGAGCGGGCCGGGATCCGGGCCGAGCCGCCGAAGCCTCCGAAGCCGCCGGCGTCGGTCCGCGTCGCGCACCACCGGAACAGCCGGGTCGCGGTCTCGAGGTCGCCCACGCTCGCGAAGACGCGCGCCAGCCGGCGGAGCGCGCTCGCGTCGTCCGGCGGCACGGTCCGGAGCACGTCGGCGAGCATCTCCCGTTCGCTCCCCTCGATCGCCTCCGGGTCCCGCGCCACCAACGCCAGCACGAGCGCGTGCTCGATCAGACCGCCGGCGCCCGACTGGATCCGCGCCAGCAGCCGCCGGCTCGCCTCCGTCCGTCCCTCCCTCCGCGCGAGGTCCGCGGCGAGCGCGTCGAACGTCTCGGTCTCCCGCCCCAGCTGCGCGCCGGTCATCGTGCGCAGCCGGCGCCACGTCTCGTCCCGACCGAAACCGTGCGCCAGGAGGACGTCGATCGTGCGCGTCCGCTCCTCCTCCTCGGCGCCCTCGTCCTCGGTCTCGGCGTCGCGTTCGGCCGTGACCCAGTCCGGCAGGCCGCCGCGGTCCCGCTCCCGCGCCTCCGGTTCGTCCTCCTCCTCGTCGTCGTCCGGCCAGAACGGGGGGACGAATCCGCCCCCCATCCTCTGCACGACGCCGCCGACGACGACGTACCGCACCACGCCGCGGCCGCTCGCGTCGCCGCGCCAGAGCCGCCGGAAGATCCGTCTCGCCGCCTCCTCCTCGCCCGCGTCGACCGCCTCCTTCAGCGCGTCGATCGTCGCCGGCGCGAGCTTTCGCTCCCGCGCCGCCTCGGCCTCCTCGCGATCCTCGTCCTTCTCCTCCTCCTCGTCGTCCTCCTCCGCCTCCAGCGCGGCGAGCGCACGAATCGGATGGCGCAGCGCCGTCCAACCCCGCACGAGCCTCCCCCGGTCCCGCTCGCGCTGGCGCTCGTCCTCCTCGACCTCGACGATCCGCTCCAGCACGTCCAGCGCCTCCGCCGCGCGGCCCGCGCGGTTCAACGCGCCGTCGAGCCGACGCAGGAGCGTCTCGTCGTCCGGATGCTCCTCGAGCGCCGCCCGGACCGCGTCGACGGCCTCGTCCGGAGTGCCCGCGGCGCCGGCCACGTCGAGCCGCGCCCCCGTCAGCTCCGGCGAGCCCCCGGAGCTCGCGATCACGTCGTCGACCACCTCGAGGAACCGATCCGACGACTCCGGGAGGAACCGCGCGTACAGACGGCCGAGCGCGCTCCGGGTCTGCCAGTCGCGGCGGTCCTCCTCGCTCGCCTCCAACGCCTCCCGGAACGCCTCGAGCGCCGCGCGGAGCGCCTCTTCGGGGCTCGTCCGCCGCGCCTCGAGGTTCGCCGCCCAGAGCGTGAGGGAGAGGTGCTCGAGGCCGTGCTCGAGCGCGGCGTCGAGCAGGCGCCCCGCGAGCGCCGGGTCGTCGCCGGACTCGGCGAGCGAGAGGAGGCGATAGCGGAGGAAGTCGTCCGCGTCGGTCTCCTCGAGCGCCGCGACGAACGACTCGACCAGGAGATCCTCGAACGCCGGAGCGACGTCGCCGTCGAGCTCGGCCGCCACGTTCAGCACGAAGCTCGCCCGTTGCGTCTTCGCGACCTTCGACCAGACCGTCCGCAACACCCGCGTCCGGTCCTCGGGCGGGATCATCTCGAACATCAGGCCCGCGCCCCACGGCGAACCCGAGAACCGCTCGACGAGCAGGTCGGTCACTTCGGTCGGCTCGAGCAGCGGGCGCTCGAACTTCCGCTGCAGCGAGGGGAGGATCCGGACGACGTCCTTCACCTTCTCCTTCAGCCGCTCGTCGAGGAGGAGCGTGACGACCGACTGCGCCAGCGTCCACTCGAGCTCGTCGTCGAGGACCCGGGAGCACCGGTCGAGCACGTTCTCCACGACCCACGACCGACTCCCGCCCGGCCCGTGGTGGACGGCGCCTTGGATCCACTGCCGCCCGTACGCGAGCATCAGGTCGGGGTCGTTCAGGATCGCCGCCGCGCCGAAGAGAGTCTCGAGCGCGGGGAGGCTCTTCTCGTCGACGCTCGAGAAGTCGGCGCGACGGAGCAGCGACTTCGCGTCGGCGGCCCTCCCCTCCACCAGCGCCGGCAGGACGAGCCCCTCGACCAGATCGGAA
>JBICIB010000544.1:0-2721 GCA_043101415.1 Planctomycetota bacterium JB042
GCTCGATCGAGACAGATCCGAGGGGGCCGCTCGTGAGCACGCCGGGCGCCGACCGGCCGCCGCTGCTCGATCCGCACGTCGTGCCGAGGGTCTGGCCGGGCGAGTCGCGCCGGGTCGATCGCCAGGAGGTGTGGTTCGCCGACGGCCGGACGTACGCCGTCACCCTCCACGACATCGAGATCACCGAGGAGGAGATGCGGCGCGGGAAGTCGCCGTACGAGTGGCACCTCCACGCCGGAGGGGAGGAGCGGCTGGCGAACCCGACGTCGGCCGTCATGTGGTCGAGCTTCCTCTTCTTCGCGCCGTGGTCGCTGCTGATCGACCCGGCCCAGGAGGCTGCGTTCGGGTTCGACGACCCGTGGGCGAGGATCGTCCTGACGCCCGCGTCGGGCGATCCGTGCGAGCTGAGGATCTCGAAGCGCCCGCTCCAGTCCGGAGAATGGCCGATCCAGAACCGCGCGACGGGCGGGGTCTTCGCGATCTCGACCGCGGTCCGCGACCTGATGGCGCCGCCGGTCGACGTCTTCGAAGAGGGGTACGAGGAGAACCCCTGGCGGCCGTACCTCCAGCGACGGTGAGCGTCGGTCCGCTGCGCGGTCCTGGAACGCGTTCGAGAACGTCCGCGCGCCCGCCACCGCGCAATGGCGCCCGTCCGCGCGGTGGTGTCCACGCGGTGGCGTCTGACCCCACGACGCGCAAGCAGTGGCGTCTGACCCCACCCCACTCAATCGCTACGAACCGGTGACGCCACGCCCACTTGTTCGTTGCACATGAACGACTTGCGCGCCCCCGTCCGAAGCGCCCGACGGCCGCCATCCGGATCCCGAACGGCCGGGCGTTGGCGTGGGGTGTTGTAAGTCATTTCTGGCATGTGATTAAGGGGTTGAGTGGGGTGGGGTCAGACGCCACCGCTCGCGCGTCGTAGGGTCTGACGCCATCTTGGACGGACGCCATCTTGGACGCTCGAGAGCTCGATGCCGCGCTGGATCTTCGCGTCAGCGCCCTCTCCTGCTCTCCCTTGCTCTCGTTGCTCCTCTCCCCCTCACGTCTTCGGTGCCATCCACTCCTCGGCTCGGGCGAGTGCCAGGTCGACGGCGACCGCGAGCAGCGCCGCCGGGACCGCGCCGCAGAGGATCAGGTTCGGGTCGTTCAGCTGGAGCCCGGTGACGATCGGTTCGCCG
Organism: Planctomycetota bacterium JB042; assembly: GCA_043101415.1. Taxonomy (GTDB): domain Bacteria; phylum Planctomycetota; class B15-G4; order B15-G4; family JADJEK01; genus JAUIEL01. Next base: position 1,182 of record JBICIB010000544.1, read on the forward strand.
AGGCCGCCGGCGCTGATGAAGGCGGCGAGGGTGGCGATGCCGATGGCGATGACCGCGGCGGTGCGGACGCCGGCCATGATCGTCCGCGTCGCGAGCGGCAGCTCGACCAGGCGGAGGATCTGCCGGTCGGTCAGGCCCATGCCGCGAGCGGCCTCGACGAGCTCGTCGTCGACCTCGCGGATGGCGGTCCAGGTGTTCCGGACGATCGGGAGGAGCGAGTAGAGGAAGAGCGCGGCGAGGGCGGCGGGGACGCCGATGCCGAGGAGGGGGATCATGAACGCGAGGAGGGCGAGGCTCGGCACGGTCTGGATCACGCCGGCCGCGCCGAGGACGACGCCGGCGAGGCGTTCCCGCCGGGAGAGGGCGATCCCGAGCGGGACGGCGATCAGGATCGCCAGGGCGACCGCGAGGCCGGAGAGGAGGAGGTGCTCGAGCGCGAGCCGGAGCGTCTCCGTGCGCCGGCTCCAGAAGAGGCGCAGGAAGCCGACGTCGCGGCGGATCTCCGGCCGTTCGTCGCCTCCCCCTTCGCTCGAGAGGAGCCCCTCCGCGCGCAGGAAGTCGCGGGCGACCGCTTCGAACGCCCGCCCCTCGACCTCGACCTCGTGGTTCAGCGCCATCATCCGCGCGTCGTCGATCCGGAACGCGAGCCGGTCCAGGACGGGGCGGAGCTCCGGGTGCCGGGCGAGCGTCTCGGCGCGGGCGAGCGGCGCGCAGTCGTACGGAGGGAAGAAGCGGCGGTCGTCCGCCAGGATGCGGACGTCGAACTTCAGGAGCTTCCCGTCCGTGGTCCAGGCGTCGATCAAGTCGGCGCTCGACGAGCGGATCGCCTCGAACGCGAGGCCGTGCTCCATCCCGCGGACCTCGACCTCGTCGAGCCCGTACCAGGCCGACAGGCCGGGCCACCCGTCCTCCCGGTTCAGGAACTCGTGGCTGAGGGCGGCGACGAGCGTCTCGTCGACGTCGGCCAGCTCGGAGACGCGCGTGACGCCGAGCCGCTCCGCCACGTCCTCGCGCATCGCCACCGCGTAGCTGTTCGCGAACCCGAACGGGTCGAGCCACTCGATTTGGAACCGCCGTTCGTACTCGTTCCGCACGCGAAGGTAGACGCGGAGGGGGTCCGTGACGCGTTCCTCCTCCTTCAGGACGATCGCCCAGCCGGTCCCCGTGTAGTCGGGGTAGAGGTCGATCTCCCCCTGCCGGAGCGCCTCGAAGACGACCATCGTCCCGCCGAGGTTCGTCCGCCGCTCGACCTCGAGGTCGGTCTCCGCCTCGACCAGCTGGGCCATGATCTCGGCGAGGAGACGGTTCTCCGTGAAGTTCTTGCTGCCGATCGCGATCGACTCGTTCGCGCCCGCGCTCCCCGCCGCGATCGACAGGACGAGGAGCGCCGCCGCCGCCGGCCGTCGCCCGCTCACGTGGCGCTCCGGAAGTGCTCGGTCAGGAAGCCCGCCACGAAGTCGTTCGCCGGCCGCTCGCGGAAGTCCGCTTCGGTCCCGACCTGGAGCAGGCGGCCGGAGTCGAGGAGCGCGGTCCGGTCGGC
>JBICIB010000545.1:0-8467 GCA_043101415.1 Planctomycetota bacterium JB042
ACGAGCGCGTCCGGTACACCCTCGACGAGGGGTCGTTCGAGGAGCTGTACACCGAGCTGAGGCCGGTCGACCGCCTCGACTTCCGCGACAAGACGAGCTACGCCGAGAAGCTCGAGAAGACGGCCGAGAAGGTCAAGCGCCTCGAGGCGATGACCATCGGCACCGGGACGCTCCACGGCCGGGAGGTCGTGCTGGGCGTGATGAACTTCCAGTTCCTCGGCGGTTCGATGGGGGTCGTCGTCGGCGAGAAGGTGACGCTCGCGGTCGAGATCGCGATGGAGCGCCGGCTGCCGCTCGTCCTGGTCTGCGCGTCGGGCGGGGCCCGCATGCACGAGGGGGCGCTCTCGCTGATGCAGATGGCGAAGACGTGCGCCGCGCTCGGCCGGTTCGCCGACGCGGGCGGGCTGTACATCGCCGTTCTCACCAACCCGACGACCGGCGGAGTGACCGCGTCGTTCGCGACCATGGCGGACGTGATCATCGGCGAGCCGGGCGCGCTGATCGGGTTCGCCGGTCCGCGCGTGATCCAGAACACGATCAAGCAGGAGCTCCCCGAGGGGTTCCAGCGCTCGGAGTTCCTGCTCGCCCGCGGCCAGATCGATCGGATCGTCTCGCGCCCGCAGATGAAGGACCAGCTCTTCCTCCTGATGGAGTTCCTCGCGCCGACCTCCGACGAGGCGCGTCCGGTGTCGGAACTCCTCGCGGCCGCGTCGCGGTCGACGAACGGGCACGCCCCGGCCGAGGGTCCGGAGGCGGAGGAGGCCCCGGCCGCGAAGAAGGGGGGGAAGAACCGGCTCCCCGAGGAGTCCGACGAAGAGGAGTCCCCGAAGAAGAAGCGGCCGCGCAAGAAGGCGAGGAAGAACGGGAAGGCCTGACCCCGCTCCCGCCGCGGACGCCGACTCAAGTCACGGATCTCCGGTCGGTTGCGCGAGTTCGTCGCGCCCGGTTCCCGTCGTCGCGACCCGGATCGACCGCGGTCCGGGCGGCGCGAGCCTCCCGCGGCCGGCGGCCGGTTCCCGGGCCGACGCGGCGAGTCCGGCTTGCCAAGGAGGGGCGCAGAGCCGACCATGGACGCGCTTTCGACGCGTTCGGCCCGGCTCGGGCCCGATCGGAAAAGGAGATTCCATGAAGGCGACACGATTCGCGTTCCTTCTGGTCGCCAGCACGGCGACGGTCCTGCTGACGCCGATCCACGCCAGCGGCGGGTGATGAGGCGGTGGATCGGGCGGCGCCAGTTTCGGCGCCGGAGGCTTCGGTGGACTCGGTGGCCTGGGCGGTCCGGGCTCGGGCGGTCCCTCCACCCCGGGAGGGCGCGCCGGCGGCGGCGGGAAGAAGAACAAGTCGACGGTCGCGCGCGTGCCGGTGAGCTGGTCGCAAGGCCTGCGCAGCACGTCGGTCGACTCGACGATGAGCCAGGATGACGTCCTCGGCTTCGACGACCCTCGCAGCATGCTCGAGGACTTCGAGAACGAGCACGACCAGCCGTTCGTCCTCTACCTCACGGGGGACGACAAGGACGCGCGCCGCAGGCAGAACCTCATGAACGGCGCCTTCCTCGACGAGCGGGTCGGGATCGCCGCCCAGGTGATCTGCATGATCAAGGCGCCCGGTGACGCGATCGACGAGTCGCACCCGTTCTTCCGTCACGTCGGCGGCGACGAGCTCCCCCGGGTGGTGGTGTTCGCCCGGGACGGCAGGAAGGTCGGTCGGCTCGAGGGATCCGCGACCGGGAGCGAGGTGTACGACCTGATGGCCGAGGCGTTCGATGCGTCGTACGAGGGAGACCTCGACGACCTGATGCGCGACTACCGGAAGCTCCTGACGAAGATGGAGACGCTCCGCGCCAAGAAGCGGCTCCTGGACGACAAGTACCTCACCGCGGAGACGCGGTCCGAGGAGAAGAAGCTCGAACGGCAGCTCGCCCGGCTCGAGAAGCAGGGGGACAAGCTGCGGGATCTGAAGAAGCGGATCCTCGGGGTGAAGCGGCGCGAGGAGGCGGCCCGCTGAGGCCCGTGCGCGCATCGCTCCCGCGGGCGCGGCGCTCCGGCCGGGGACGGCCGGGCCGCCGCGTCCCTCTCTGCGGCGACCGGGCGCCGCGCGCCGGCCCGCCCGCGCCGGGGTGCCCGACGACTCGTCCGTCCCGGTCCTCGCTCCTCCCCTGCCTGCTCCTCGCCGCGATCGCGCCCGGCGCGTCGTTCGCCGGCGACGAGTGCGTGCGCCCGCGGACCCTCCCCGCCGCGGCCGAAGGCCTCGACCCGCGGATCGAGTTCTTCTCGCCGGCGATCGACGCCGACCCGGGCGGCGCGGGTCTCGCTTGGGAGCCGGACGAGTCCTGCCCGGACGAGGCGGCGCTCGAGCTGACGCGGATCCGCTTCGACGGCCTCGTCGCCGACCGGAAGGAGTGGCTCGCGGAGCGACGGGGGGACGTCGAGCGGGTCCTCGGCGGCCCCTCCGTCCACGTTCGGACCGCGCACTTCGACCTGGCGTTCGCCGTCGACGATCTGAAGGTCGGCCGGAGGAAGGTGCGCCGGAGCGACGGGGCGGCCCTCTACGCGGGCCGGCTCGAGGACCACCACGCGTGGGTGGTCGCCACGCTCGGGATCGACCCGGTCTGGATGAAGCGCAAGAACCGGCACCAGGTGTTCGTCCTGTCGGACCGCGAGGCGGCGGAGCGGGTGGTGACGGAGCTCCTCGGCCACAAGCTCGGCGGCGGGTTCAAGTCGAACCTCGTCGGACCGGAGGACTCGTACGCGGTCGTCCGGAACGACCCGACGGTCGTGGAGTCGGACGCGGCGCTCCACCAGATCCTCGTCCACACGGTCTCGCACAACGTCCAGCACGACGTGAAGCGGTACCTGACGTGGCTGAACGACCGCCACGGCTGGCTGTACGACGGGTTGGCGCACCACGCCGAGATCCGCCGGTTCGGGCCGCCGATCACGACCTGCCACCGCGACGACCAGCTCGACTTCGAGCACTGGCTCTCGCCGCACTGGGAGGCGAACATCCGGCGGGCGATCAAGCAGCGCCGCGACGACGACCCGGCGCGGCTGATCGACCTGAGCGTCGACGACATGAACCCGAAGCACCGGCAGTTCGCCTGGAGCTACGTCGACTTCCTGCTCTGGTACGACGCACCCAAGATGGCCGACCTGCTCGATCGGACGAAGGGGGAGGGGATGGCGTCCGCCGACGCCCTGCGCGAGGTGTACGGCTTCGACCTCCCGACGTTCTGGGAGGAGTGGAAGGCGTTCGTCGTCGAGCACTACTCGTCGCGGCCGCGGAAGGGGCCGACCCCGGCGCGGAAGCCGCGGAAGACCCGGTAGCGGCCCGGCGCGGTCGATCCCGCCGTCTCCCTCAAGTCCGCGCTCCCTCCGTCTCGCCAGACTCAAGGGATCCCGTCGTTCGAGCCGATGGAGAGGTCGCCGCCCGAACACGTCGGCCGGAATCGGACACGAACGAGAGGACCCGTCTTGGCGATCGTCCATCGAGAGCGTCGCGGGGCGCCCCGGAGCGACCGGCGCGGAGAGCCGGGAGTGAGCGCCTGCCTGATCGTCCGGGACGAGGAGTCGTGCCTCGGACGATGCCTGGCGTCGATCGAGCCGTGGGTCGACGAGATCTGCGTCGTCGACACCGGCTCTTCCGATCGGACCGTCGAGATCGCGCGGAGGTTCGGGGCGAAGGTCCGGCGCGCCGCGTGGGAGGACGACTTCTCCGCCGCGCGGAACGCGTCCCTGGAGCTGGCGACGCGTCGGTGGATCCTGGTGATCGACGCCGACGAGGAGCTGACGGAGGAGGGGGGGAGGGCGCTGCGGCGGGCGATCGAGGAGCCGCGCCGTCAGTCGTGGCTCGTCCGGCTCGACAGCCTCCTCGGCGAAGACGACGACGACGAGGACGTGCGGACGGTCGCGGTCCCGCGGCTGTTCCGGAACCGCCCCGAGATCCGGTTCCGCCGCCGCGTGCACGAGTCGGTGATGGAGAGCGTGCTCGCCCTGGAGGCGACGCCGCCGGAGCCGAGCGGAGTGCGCATCCTCCACCACGGGTATCGCCCGGAGACGGTCGCGCGCCGCGACAAGCGGGCCCGGAACCTCGCGCTCCTCCGCCGTTGCCACGCGGAGGACGAACGCGACCTGTTCGTGCTCTTCAAGCTCGCGTCGGGCGTCGACGGAGACGAGCGGCGGACGCTCCTCGAGGCGGCGGTGAGGGAGGCGCGTCGGCTCCCCGAGCGGGAGCGACGGTCGTATCCGTTCCTCCCGCTCGTCTTCGAACGGCTCGCGCGCGAACGGATCGAGACCGGCGCCCTCGCCGAGGCGAAGGCCCTCGTCGCGGAGGCGATCGACACGTTCGGGCCGATCCCGGAGCTCCGGTTCCGCCTCGGCGACCTGGCCCGCCGCTCGGGCGACGCGCGGGAGGCGCGCCGGTGGCTGGCGTCGTGCGTCGGCGCGCGGCGCGGGGGCGGCCTCCGGGTCGACGACCCGTCCGCGCGCGGGGTGCGTCCGATGCTCGGGCTCGTCGGTCTCGCCGTCGACTCGGGGCGGTTGGACGAGGCGCGGACCCTCGTCGAGCACGCGCTGTCGGTCGACCCGTCCGACCTGCTCGCGCGGCGGTTCGAGGTCGAGCTGAAGCTGCTCGATCCGGGGACGCAGCCGGAGGGGCTCGCCGCGCTCTCGTGGCTCGTGGACGAGGCGCCGTTCTCGCCGGACGTGGGGGTGGTCGCCGGCCGGTTCGCGTGGACCGGCGGCGACCCGGACACCGCCGAGCGGCTCTGGCATCGGGCGGCGGAGCGCACGGGCGACGCGGCGCTCGAGGCGGTCGGGCTGCTCGTCCTGGTCCGCCTCGCCCGCGGGGACCACGGCGCCGCGGCGGCGCTGCTCGACGGCGGGCGGTGGGTCCCGCGAGACGTCGGCAGCGCGGCGGCGGGCCTCCTGGCGGCGGTCGTGCTCGCGCGCCCGTTCCGGCTCGACCCCGAGTTCGTCGCGGAGTCCGTGCTCCGTCGGCTGGTGACCCTCCTGTCCGAGCTGCTGAGCGCGGGGGACGGCTCGGCCGCGGCGCGGTTCGCGGAGAACGCTCCGGCGTACGAGGCGACGCTCCCCGGCATCGGCTCGCTGCTGGTCGACGACGGAACCTGAGCTCCCCTCGGTTCGCTCGCGCCCCTCCGAGCCCGCCGACATGAACGGAAAGTCATGTCGCCGTCGCCCGGCGGGGGCCTAGCCTGTCCGGCCGGCGGCGGATCGACCGCCCGGTCGGCTCCGACGAAGACACCCGCACCTCGGAAGGCACACCCATGACCCGCCCGACCGCGCGCGTCTCGTGCGCGTTCGCCCTGTCCGTTCTCGTCTCGCTCGCGAGCGCGACGCCCGCGCTCGCCCAGGACCCTCCCGACCACCTGATCCAGGCGCCCCCGGTGGCGCCGCTCGGCGCGGCGAAGATCCACGTCCACCCGAACGGCTTCCGCGTCGGGCGCGGTCCGTTCGTCCCGGAGGCCGAGTACCCGCTGCTGCGCGCGATCGCGGCGGCGGAGGCGCTGCACGTCGCCGATCCGGCGACGGTCGTGCTCGAGGTGCACGGGGCGATCCCGGCGCCGCTCGGCCAGCAGATCGGCGGGGGAGCGGCCGGGTTGAAGCCGTACCGGGTGGCGTGGAAGGCCGCTCCGATCGACGTCGCGGTGCGGGGCGCGACGGGGCCGTACTCGGACTCCATCCCCGGCTTCGTGCTCCTGAAGGACCTGACCGACGGCACGGGGACGACGGGGGTCCTCCGGTTCCGGGTCGAGAACCTCGCGATCCGGGGGACTCCATTCGGCCACTCGGTCGTCTCGACGCCGAACGGCCTCCCGCCGACGCTCGGCGATTCGGTCTATCCGACGCTGCAGATCTACGGCTGCCGGATCGAGAAGGGGGACGGCCAGCCGAACTGGGGCGCGCGCCTGCACGGCCGGGCGCGGTTCGACTTCCGCGACAACCATTTCTCGTACATGGCGGAACACTCCGCGTACATCGACTCGCCGCAGGGAGACAGCTACTTCCTCCGGAACACGACGTCCGGGTCGACGCGCACCATGCTCCAGGTCGTGAATCGTTCGACGGCGAACCCGGGACCGAGCGGGCACGGCCTGTTGCTCGTCGAGGGGAACCTCGCCACCAACGTCGACGGGAGCGGAGGGTCCGACTTCACGGTCGCCGGGCATCTCGGCACGGTGATCTTCCGGAAGAACGTCTCGTATCAGGGGGCGGGCCAGTCGGGCTCGCAGGGTTCGATCGTCGTCTACACCGACGCCAGCCCGAGGCACGGGGCACACCTCGACGACGCCGGGTTCTCGACCACGAAGGTGATCGTCCAGGGGCACACGGTCGTCGCGCCGGACGCGGACCGGGACCACGTGATGCTCTCGGGCGCGGCGACGGTCGAGATCCGGGACGGATTCCTCGTGGTCGGCTCCCGGACGGCGTTCCACTTCGACTCCGAGTACGGCGGTCCGGTGAAGAACGGTTCGGAGTGCTTCGTCACCGCCGGACCGGCGTCCTCCCACCCGGGTTTCATGAGCGCGCTGAAGGTCCGCCGGTCGAAGGTCGTCCTGAGTCCGATGCAGATCGACGCGCTCTGGTGCCCCTGAGCCGGCCGGGGCTGGAAATCGACGTCGAAAATCGCTAAGCTCCGGCCGATTTCCGTCGGGAGGTCCGAACGGATCGAGCCGACATTCGCGTCCGGAGACACACTCATCGCCGAGAAAGAAGAAGCCATCGAGGTGGAGGGGCAGGTCGTGGCCCAGCTCCCCAACGCCATGTTCCGAGTCCGACTCGAGAACGGGCACGAGATCCTTTCGCACCTCTCGGGGAAGATGCGGAAGTTCTACATCCGCGTCCTGCCCGGAGACCGGGTGACGCTCGAGATCTCGCCGTACGATCTCACGAAGGGGCGGATCAAGTTCCGCCACCGCTGAGCGCGGCCGCGTCCCCCCGGCTTCCCCGAGGGCCGGGCCGCCGGACGCCCGCATCGCGAACCTCCACCGTCGACCGCCGTCCGAGCCGGAGCCCGCCGCACGCGGCGAGCCCGCCTCGAACCGGCCCGTCGTCCCCTTCGAGCCCGGGCCGGACGCGTCACTCGTCGACGTGCTCGGCGAGGATCGGGGTCAGCTCGAACCGCCGGCTCAGGACCCAGCGTCCGATCGGCGACGTCGGGTCGCCCGACTCGTACTTCTTGAGGAGGTTCGAGTAGAGCCAGACCTCGTCGCCGACCCGTTCGGCCGTCGTCACCTGGAACTCGTCCCAGACGTACTCGTAGTACGAGAGCGTCGCCGAGGCCCCGCCCGGGCGGATCCACGCCTCGCGCCGGACCTGGCGGCGCTTGTCGAGGTTGACGACGAGGCGCTCCCAGTCGTTCACCTCGTACTCCTTCCGCTTCAGCGTCTCCGCCGCGATCCGGAGGAGCTCCGGGTCGGTCGAGGCGGCCTCCGGCATCCGGACCGCCGCGAGCGACTGCTCGGCGATCCGCTTCAGGTGCGCGATCGCCTCCTCGACCTTCGCCGCCTGCGCGGCGCGGTCGGGCGTCTCCGGACGCGGCGCGTTCGGGTCGGTGATCGTCGGCCCCATCACCGCCGGCGCGCCCATCGCGTCGTCGTAGACGCGGGCCATCTCCACCGCGTGCCGCGCGTCCTTCAGCCAGGTCATGTTCTCGTCGAACCGCCCCTTGCCGAGGATGCGTCCGAGGACGTGGTTCCGGTCGGACGGGTCGGTTTCGAGGATGAAGTCGGAGGTCTCCTGCCCCTGCCAGACGTCGCTGGCGACCCGCTCGCGGACGAGCTTCTCGACCTCGTCCAGGTTGCGGGTCCAGGTGCCGGTCAGCCAGCTCCACATCGAGTTCACCTTCTGCCGGTCGACGGCGGGGTTCCCGGCGGCCTGCTGGAGCCAGGCGAGGTCCTTCGGCAGCTCGACCTCGCGCCAGCGGCGCATCTCCGCCGCCCAGGCCCGGATCTGCGCCTCGTCGAACGGGTGGCTCAGGTTCTGCGGCCGGTTCTTCGACTCGTACTTCTCGCGGAGCGCCGCCAGACCGCGGTCGACGTCCCCCTTGGCCGCCTGACCCTCCGTGAGCCGCGCCATCCCGGACTCGAACGTCGTCCGGAACGCGTCGAGGTTGCCGGCGACGATGTCGACGTTCCCGTCGCCGCGGGGGAACTTCGCGAGCCGCGCGTCGAACCCGGCGATCTCCCGCTCGATCCCGCGGACGCGCCCCGCGTCGGCGAGGTGTTTCACCGACAGGAGCTTCAGGTTCTCGAACGCGCTCCGGATCTCCTTGTCGAGCTGGACGAGGGCGGCGTGGTCGTAGCCGGCCGCCGCGGGCGCGGGCGCGCCGGCGCCCGCCTTCGCCTCGATCGCCGCCTTCAGCGCGAGGTACCGCTCGTTCGCCTTCTTCCAGTGCGGGTCCGCCTGGTCCGACACCGCGGCGAGCCGCTTCCCGGCCCAGCCGAGCT
>JBICIB010000546.1:0-4157 GCA_043101415.1 Planctomycetota bacterium JB042
CGACGCTCTTCCGATCTCGCTCGAGTCGGCGAGCCCGAGACGGAACTGCGACGTGAGACGATGAGAGCCGACGAGATCCGCCGCCGCTACCTCGAGTTCTTCCAGAGGAAGGACCACCAGCTCTTCCCCTCCGACTCCCTGGTGCCGGAGGGGGACGCCTCGGTGCTGTTCACGGGCGCGGGGATGAACCAGTTCAAGGACGCGTTCCTCGGCAAGGGGCCGAAGGACCTCCTTCGCGCGTGCTCGTCGCAGAAGTGCCTCCGGATGCCCGACCTCGACAACGTCGGGCGGACCCGGTCGCACCACACCTTCTTCGAGATGCTCGGGAACTTCTCGTTTGGGGACTACTTCAAGCGCGAGGCGATCACCTGGGCGATCGAGTTCCTCGAGGGCGAGCTCGGGCTGAAGCGGGAGCAGCTCGCGGTGACCGTCTACCTCGACGACGACGAGGCGGCCGAGATCTGGGAGAAGGAGATCGGGTTCGCGAAGGACCGGATCTGGCGGTACGGCGAGGAGGACAACTTCTGGCCGGCCGAGGCGCCGTCGAAGGGGCCGAACGGGCCGTGCGGACCGTGCTCCGAGATCTACTTCGACTTCGGTCCGGAGGCGACCTCGCTCCCGCCGGACCGGTCCGACCCGGCCGGCGACAGCGACCGGTTCGTCGAGATCTGGAACCTCGTCTTCACGCAGTACGAGCGGAGGGACGGCGGGACGCTGAACCCGCTCCCGCGGAAGAACATCGACACCGGCGCCGGTCTGGAGCGGCTGGCGCGCGTCATGCAGGGGAAGCCGAACAACTTCGAGACGGACCTCTTCGCGCCGATCCTCGAGCGGATCGGCGACCTGACCGGGAAGCGGTACGGAGCCTCCCCGGACGACGACGTCCGGATGAAGCGGATCGCCGACCACGTGCGGGCCGCGACGTTCTGCATCTCCGACGGCGTCCGCCCGGGGAACGAGGGGCGCGGCTACGTCGTGCGGAAGGTCGTGCGGCGGGCGAGCATGGACCTCCGCGAGCTCGGTCTCGAGCGGCCCGGGCTGCTCGAGGTCGTGCCGACGGTCGTCCGGAGGATGGGCGAGGCGTACCCCGACCTGCGCGAGCGTGAGCGGCTGATCCGCGACACGATCGGGGGCGAGGAGGAGCGGTTCGGCGAGGTGTACCGCCAGGGGGTCGAACGCCTGGAGGAGTTCCTCGAGGAGGAGGGCGAGGGGGCGACGTCCCTCTCCGGCAAGAAGGCGTTCTTCCTCTGGGACACGATCGGGTTCCCGTTCGACATCACGAAGCGGTTCTGCGAGGAGCGCGGCGTGGCCGTCGACGAGGCGGAGTTCGACGCCGCGATGGAGTCCCAGCGGAGCCGCGCCCGGGAAGGGTCGCGGATCAAGGGGGACATCTTCGGCACCGGGCCGGCGAGCCGGCTGCGGGGCGCGGTCGAGCCGACCGAGTTCACGGGGTACGAGCGGGTCGAGGGGCCGGCGACGGTCGTGGCGATCCTCGACGAGGAAGGGGCGGCGATCGACGAGGCGCCCGAGGGGGCGGAGGTCCGGTGCGTGCTCGACCGGACGCCGTTCTACGCGGAGAGCGGCGGACAGATCGGCGACACCGGAACCGGCGCCGGCGACGGGGTCGAGCTGGAGATCACCGACACGCAGAAGGCGGAGGAGTTCGTCCTCCACGTGGCGACGGTGCGGCGCGGGACGCTGAAGGTCGGCGCGGCGCTCGAGGTCCACGTCGACGCGATCCGGCGCGCCGACACGATGAGGAACCACACCGCGACCCACCTCATGCACTGGGCGCTCCGGCGCGTGCTGGGCGAGGCGACGACCCAGGCGGGGTCGCTCGTCCGGCCCGACCTGCTCCGGTTCGACTACACCGCCCGCGAGGCGCCGACGGCCGAGCAGCTCTCCGAGGTCGAGGACCTCGTGAACGAACAGGTCCTCCGCGCGCTCGAGGTGCGGAAGACCGAGACGTCGTACGACGCCGCGCGGGAGGCGGGCGCGATCGCGCTGTTCGGAGAGAAGTACGGCGACGACGTGCGGGTCGTCCGCGTCGTCGACGAGGAGCGCGGCGAGGCGTTCGAGAGCGTCGAGCTCTGCGGCGGGACGCACTGCCGGAACACCGGCGAGATCGGGCTGTTCAAGATCGTGTCGGACGGCGCGATCGCGGCCGGCGTGCGGCGGCTGATCGCCCTGACCGGCCGCGGCGCGCTCCGCTGGGCGCGGGAGAAGGAGGCGGCGAACCGCGCGGTGGCGCGCCTCCTGAAGAGCGCCGAGGACGAGATCGAGCCGCGGGTGAAGAGCCTCCTCGAGGAGCGGTCGCGACTCGAGAAGGAGATCCAGAAGACGAAGCGGGCGGCCGCGGCCTCCTCCTTCGACGAGATCCGCGCCGCGGGAGTCGACCTCGGCGGCGGGACGCTGTACGTCCACACCCTCGAGGGGGTCGGGACGGAGGAACTCCGGGCCCTCTCCGATCGCCTGGTCGGCGGGGACGGCGAGGCCGTCGTCGTCCTGACCGGCGTGGAGGGGGGCGGCGACGACCGGAAGGTCTCGATCGTCGCGGCCTGCACCGCGGGCGCCGTGAAGAAGGGCGTCAAGGCCGGAGACCTCTGCCGCTCGATCGGAAAGGCGCTCGGCGGCGGCGGCGGCGGCCGACCCCAGATGGCCCAGGGCCAGGGGAAGGACGTCGATCGACTGGAGGCCGCGCTGGCGGACGCGGTCGAGGCGGTCCGCGCGGCGTGGGCCTGAGGACCCCTCCGACGGTCGGTCGTCGATGGGATTTCCGTTGGAGTCGTCCGGTCTCCGACCTAGAATGTCGCGATTTGGCAGCGACGGGCGGATCTCGCGTCCGGTCGAATGCCATCGGGTGAGTGACGAGGCGTAAACCATGGCCGTTCCGAAGCGAAAGACGTCGAAGCACCGCAAGCGGAAGCGGCGCTCGCACCTCGCCCTGTCGGCGCCGGGTCTGAGCAAGTGCGCGCGGTGCGGCGCGACCACCAAGCCGCACACCGTCTGCGACTCGTGCGGCCACTATCGCGGGAGCGAGGTGCTGCCGCGCTCGGCCGACGACTTGGCGTGATCCCGCCCCTTCCCCGGTCCGCCGCGTCCCGTTCGGCCCGTTCGGAGTGACCATGAGGATCGCGCTCGACGCGATGGGCGGAGACCACGCGCCCACCGAGATCGTCGCCGGCGCCCTGCGCGCCGTGCGCGACGGCCTGGTCGACGCCGACTCCCTGGTCCTCGTCGGCGACGAGGCCGTGGTGAAGGAGGAGATCGCGAGTCAGGGGGGCGACCCGCTCGAGATCGTGCACGCCGAAGAGGCGATCGGGATGGACGAGCATCCCGCCCGCGCCCTCCCCGCGAAGCGGAAATACTCGATACTGATCGGCGCGAAGCTACTCCGGGACAAGCACGCCGGCGCGTTCGTCTCGGCCGGCAACACCGGGGCGATGGTCGGCGCGGGGACGCTCGTCGTGAAGCTCCTCCCCGGCGTGCGGCGCCCCGGGATCGCGGCGACGTTCGCGGCGGAGGGCGGGCCGGTGACGCTGATCGACGTCGGCGCCAACATCCACTGCCAACCGGTCGACCTCTACACCTACGCCGAGATGGCTTGCGCGTACCGGACCGGCGTCGACGGACTCGAGCGTCCCCGCGTCGGGCTGCTGAGCATCGGCGCCGAGGACGCCAAGGGGGGGCCGCTGGTCCAGGAGACCCGGGCCCTCCTCGGCAAGTCGAAGCTGAACTTCATCGGGAACGTCGAGGGGCAGGACGTCTTCTCGGGCCGGTGCGACGTCGTCGTCTGCGAGGGGTTCGTCGGCAACGTCGTCCTCAAGGTGAGCGAGGGGCTCGGCCAGTTCATCTCCACCCTCCTCGAGCGCGAGGTGCGGGACCACGCCGGCGAGGCGGACGCCTCGGTCTGGGCGCGCATCGGCAAGGCGCTCCTGGCCCGGACCGACTACGCCGAGTACGGCGGGGCCCCGCTGCTCGGCGTCGACGGCCTGTTCATCATCTGTCACGGCCGCTCGGATCGGCGGGCGATCGCCAACGCGCTGCGCGTCTCGAGCCAGTACCTGGAGGCGAACGTGAACGGCCGGATCGTCGCCGAGCTCGCCCGACGCCCGGAGCTCCCGGACGAGGAGGTCGATCCGGACGCCGAGCGATCG
>JBICIB010000547.1:0-3824 GCA_043101415.1 Planctomycetota bacterium JB042
CGCCGAACTCGGTCACCGCGTCGGAGCTGGCGGACGGCGCGGTCGACACCGCCGCCATCCAGACCGGCGCGGTCACCGGCGCGAAGATCCTCGACGGATCGATCGCCGGCGGCGACCTCGCGGCGAACACCATCGGGGACGCGCAGATCACCGACGACGCGCTGACGGCGGCGTCGCTGGCGACGAACTCGGTCGGCGCGTCGGAGCTCGCCGACGACGCGGTCGACACGGCGGCGATCCAGGACGGCGCGGTGACCGGCGCGAAGATCGGGGACACGCTGACCGACGCCCAGATCCAGGACGACGCGTTGACCGCGGCGTCGCTGGCGCCGAACTCCGTCGGAGCGTCCGAGCTGGCCGACGGCGCGGTCGACGGCGCGGCGATCGCGTTGAACGCGGTCACCTCGACCAAGATCCAGGACGGCACGATCGTCCACGCCGACGTCGACACCACGAACGGCTCGTGGACCGTGACCGGGTTCGACAACGGGCTCCGCATCGGCGCCCTGAACGTCGGCGGCAGCACGATCTCCGGCGTCAACAACGTCTACGTGAAGATCGACGACGACAACGACGACCCGGACGGCGGGACGACCGCGACGTTCCAGGTCCGTCACCCGACCGGCGTCGGGACCGAGGGGCTGTTCCGGGTCCGGGAGGACGGCGACCTCGAGCAGAAGGGGACGCTCCTCACGGGGAGCCAGGCGTTCGACCTCGCGGAGTACTTCCCCGCGGACGAGGCGCTCGATCCTGCCGACGTGGTCGAGATCGCGCCCGACGCGCCGCTCGCCGGGACCGTCCGCCGCTCGCGCTCCCCCCGCTCGCCGCGCGCGATCGGCGTGGTGACCACGGCGCCCGGGATCGTGCTCGGCGGGGGATTCGCGGACGAGACGTACTTCCCGGAGCTGGTCCTCGCCGAGCGGCAGGCCCGCCGGAGCGGCGACCTCGCGGCCGCGCGGGCGCTGCGCGACGAGATCGATCGGGGAGTCGACGAACTCCCGCGCGTCGCGGTCGCGCTGGCGGGGCGGGTCCCGGTGAAGGTGACCGCGGAGGGGGGGGCGATCGAGGTCGGCGACCTGCTCACGACGTCGTCGACGCCCGGCCACGCGATGCGGCACGATCCGGACGCCGGCGGCGGCGTCGTCGTCGGCAAGGCGATGGAGGCGCACTCGAGCGGCGCCGGCACGATCCTGATGTTCGTGGCGAGCTACTGAGGAGCGCGCGATGAACCTCGGAACCCCCGCCCCGACCCGCCGGGCGACGCTCGCCCTCCTCGTCGTCCTGACCGGACTCCCGCCGACGGCGACCGCCGGCAAGATCGGCGGATCGGACATCAAGCACGACTCCCTCAAGACGAAGAGCTTCAAGACCGGCGGCCTCGCGGCCGAGAACTTCGAGGACGACACGCTCACCGCCTTCGAGATCGGCGCCGACGCGATCGGGGCGTCGGAGCTCGCGGACGGCGCGGTCGACGCCGCGGCGCTCCAGACCGGCGCGGTCACGTCCGCGAAACTCGCGGCCGAGACGGTCGGCTCGTCCGCCGTGCAGGACGGCGCGGTCGGCGCGCTGGAGTTCCTCGCGGACTCGATCACGGCGGCGTCGATCGGCCCGGGCGCGGTCGGCGCCTCGGAGCTTCGGGACGATGCCGTCGACACGGCCGCCCTGCAGGACGGCGCGATCTCCCCGTCGCGGTGGGCGGCGGGGACGCTCCAGGACGTCCAATTCGCGGCCGGATCGCTCGGAGAGACGTCCCTGGCGACCGGAGCCGTCACCCAGGGGAAGCTGGCGGACGACGCGGTCGACACCGCGGCCCTGCGGGACGGCGCCGTCACCCAGGCGAAGCTCGCCCCGGGCGCGGTGACGCCGGTCGAGTTCGGTTTCGCGGACTCGTTCGACGACGGCTCGTTCGTCGACGACGCGCTCGGCCCGACGTCGTTGGCGGCCGGCGCGGTCACGGCGTCCGAACTCGCGGACGCCTCGGTCGACGCGGGCGCGCTGCAGGACGGCGCCGTCGAGACCGGGGCGCTCCAGGACGGCGCGGTGACGATCGGGAAGACGTCGATCGCGGACGCGGTAGGGGATGCGGAGTTCGTCGACGACACGCTCACGGCCGTCTCGCTCGCTCCGGACTCCGCGGAGGCGGCGGAGCTCATGGACGGCGCCGTCGACGCGGCGGCGATCGTCGACCGGTCGGTCACGTCGGCGAAGCGCTCGCTGTCGAACGCGATCACGGACGCCCACGTCTCCGACGATTCGCTCACCTCCGGTTCGCTCGCGGCGGCGTCCGTCGGGTCCTCGGAGCTCCAGGACGGCGCGGTCGACGCGGGGGCGCTCCAGGACGGATCGATCACCGGGGCGGCCTTCGGAACGCCGATCCCCGCGGCGAAGTTCGGGGACGGCCTGGGCGACGACCGGTTCGCGGACGACGCGCTCACCGCGAGCTCGCTCGGCCCGGACTCGGTGACGGCGTCGGAACTCCAGGACGGCGCGGTCGACACGGCGGCGCTGGCCGACGGATCCGTCGACGGATCGAAGCTCTCCTCCGGCGCGATCGACGCCGCGAAGCTCGGGCTCGCGGACGCCCTGACCGACGCTCACTTCGCGGACGACGGGCTCTCCGCGATCTCGCTCGCGCCCGACTCGGTCACGGCCGCGGAGGTCGCCGCGGGGGCGGTCGACGGGTCGGCGATCCTCGACGGCGCGATCACCGGCGCGAAGCTCGGCTTCACGGACCAGCTCGGGGACGCGCACGTCGTCGACGACGCGCTCACGTCGCAGTCGCTCGCCGCGGACTCCGTGTCGTCGTCGGAGCTCCAGGACGACGCCGTCGACACGGGCGCGCTCCAGGCGGACGCGATCGACGGATCGAAGGTGCAGGACGGTGCGGTCTCCCTCGCGAAGCTCGGGCTCTCCGACGCGCTCGGCGACGGGGACTTCGTCGACGACGGTCTGGGCGCGGCCTCGCTCGCCGCGGACGCGGTCGGCGCGTCGGAGCTCCAGGACGGCGCGGTCGACGCGGGCGCGCTCGCCGCCGACGCGGTGACCGGCGACGCGATCCAGGACGGCGCCGTGTCCCCGATCGAGACCACCTGGGCCGACGCGCTCGGGGACGCCCACTTCGCCGACGACGGCCTGACGGCGACCTCCCTCGCCGCCGGGGCCGTCCTCGCGTCCGAGCTTGCGAACGGCGCGGTCGACGAGGCCGCGCTGCAGGACGGCGCCGCGACGGCGGCGAAGCTGTCGCTCGCCGACGCGCTCACGGACGCGGCGTTCGCGGACGATGGGTTGACGGCGGCGTCGCTCGCCGCGGACTCCGTCTCGACCTCGGAGCTCGCGGTCTCCTCGGTCGACACGGCGGCGCTGGCCGACGACGCGGTGACCGGGACGGAGATCGCGGACGGCGCCGTGACCGCCAACCGGTTCGCGGACCAGCTCGGGGACGGCGCGTTCGTCGACGACGGGCTGACCGCCGCGTCGCTGGCGGCGAACGCGGTCTCCGCGTCGGAGCTCGCGGACGGAGCGGTCGACACGGCCGCGGTCCAGGACGGCGCCGCGACCGGAGCGAAGTTCGCCGACGCCCTGACCGACGCGGCGTTCGTGGACGAGTCGCTCACCGCCGCATCCCTCGCGCTGCGGTCGGTCACCTCCTCCGAGCTGGCGGACGACGCCGTCGACACCGCCGCGATCGCCGCCGACGCGGTCACCGGCGACGAGATCGAGAACGGGGGGATCACGACCGTCGATCTGATCGCCGACTTCCTCGGCGACGCGCAGGTGGTCGACGACGGCCTGTCGGCGTCGTCGCTCGCTCCCGACTCCGTCGG
>JBICIB010000548.1:0-8212 GCA_043101415.1 Planctomycetota bacterium JB042
TCGGGTCGCCTCGCTGAACTCGAAGACCAGCCCGCGCCGGTCGAGCGCGTCGAAGTCGATCGCGACGATCGCGTGGACGATCGTCGCCGCGCGCGGATCGTCGGTGTCCCGCGGGAACGTCCGGCCGTTCGCGGTCTCCCGCGCCCGCTCCACGGCGGCGCCGAGCGGCAGCGCCGCGATCGAGGCGTCGACGTCGAAGCCGCCGTCGACGATCGCGACCTGCGCGCCGATCACCGGCATCCGGCGCCAGCCCCGGTCCGAGCGCGTCGAGCGGACGGCGTGGCGCGCGTTCAGGAACTCGGAGTTCGTGATCCGGTCGACCTCGACCTCCGCGACCGGCGTCAGGAACCCGAGCCGGCCGAGCCCCGGCGCCACGTCGGGCGGGGGCGCCTCGCCGCGGAGGGCCTCGCGCGCCGCCGCGTCCGACAGCGCCGCGGCCGCCCGGACGCGGCGCGCGGTCCGGACGCGCCAGGCCGCGGCCGTCCAGCGGCGGAAGGTCGGGTCGGAGACGACGAGGAAGGCCGACTCCCGCGCGTCCCGCGGGTGACGGGCGCGGAGGGTCCGGACCTCCGGCCGGTCGGCGAGCGCCGGCGCGCGCCCGGCGAGGACGTCGACGAGCGCCTCGACCTGCGCCGGCGAGTTCGTGACCGCCACGACGCCCTCCGCCGCGAGCACGGTCGAGTCGACGGAGCGGTCGGGCGTCCGGACCGCGAACCACGCGACGCCGTCGCGAACTCCGGAGTCCGTGGTCGCCTCGGCGTGCGCGAACCGGGCGTCGTCGTGCCGCCTCTCGAGCCACGCGAGCAGCGGCGCCGGATCGCGGATCTCGAACAGCACCGCCACGTCCGCCCCCTCCCGGAGCGAGGTGTCGGACGACGTCACCGCGACGCTCGCGATCGCCTCGCCGCCGACCTCGTGCGCGAGCCGGCGCGTCGGCAGCGCGAGCTGCGCCTCGTACAGCGCGCGCACGAACGTCTCGATCGACTCCCCCTCGAGCAGACGGAGCAGCGGCGTCCCGATCCGGTCCGCCTCCTCCAGCACGGCGAGCGCCGCGTCGATCGAAGGGAACACGATCGCCGGCCGATCGGCGGGGAGGACGCGGAGGAGCGGGTCGTCGACCGCGGACCACCCCGTGCCCGCGCCGACCCACGCGTGCGCGTCGAGGATCGGGGCGAAGGGAGAGAGCGGCTCCCCTTCGTCCGGCCCGAGCGGCGCGAGGTCGCGGAAGTGGCGGGGGAGGAGGGCGTCGGCGGCCCGGCGCGTGCCGCGGAACGGATCGAACGCGGCGGACAAGGCGCCGAACTCCCGATCGGTCGGCGGGCGATAGGCGGCGCGCGTGCGGAAGAGCGCGCCCCCGGGGACGCCGTCGCTCCATCGCCGCGCCGCGTGCCGCTCGACGAGCTCCCGCCAGCCGTCCGCGTCGGCCTCGAGCTCGGCGAGCCGGAACCGGACGTCGACCCGCGACTCCGCCCCGAGCGGCGGCGCCACCAGGCGGCCGGTCACCGGGCGGCCGACGGGGACGCTCGCGGCGAGCCGGATCGCCCACTGCCGATCGCTCCGCAGGTCGAGCACGAGCGCTTCGCCCGGGCCGTCGAGGACGACGTGCGGCGCCAGGAGCGCCTCGCGCCCGCCGCCGAATCGGATCGACCACGGCGCGGTCGGCGAGGGGAGCTCTCCCTCGAGGATCTCGAGGGCGTCGAGGGGGACGGCGGTGCGGAGGAGGTCGTCGCCGGTCGGGAGGAGGAGGGCGAGGGGGAGGAGGAGGGAGACGGGCATGCGGGTCCGATCGTCGTCGGGGTGCCCTTCGGGGAGTGTAGCGGATCGGGAGAACGGGGACCGGGAACCGGGAGAACGGGAACCGGACGCCGGGAATCGGGAGGGCGAGAGGGAACCGGGGCAGGGGCGACCGGAAAGCCGGGAGACCGGGGAACGGGCGGAGCGCACGCGCCTTCCGGTGCCCGGTGCCCGGTGCCCGCGACCCGGTTTCCCGGTCACCCGGCTTTCCGTGACCCGGTCTTCCCCTCCCTCTCCCGCTCCCCGGCGTCCGGTTCCCGGGTCCGTCGTGTTCCGCCCCGACGGAGACCGTGACGATCCCGGGGACGGGGACCGTGGAGCGCGAAGGGGCGCCGGGCTCACGTCGCTTCCTGCGGCGGCCGGCGTACCATGAACGGCATGCTCTCGACCCACGCGCTCGCCCTGCTCGTCGGGATGGCGACCTCCGGAGACGTCGATCCGTGGCGTCTCGTTCCGCTCGACCCGTCGCCGGTGCGAGCGTCCTCGCCGTCGGTCGTGGTGCACGAGGTCGACCCGCCGTACGGTTCGGTCTGTCTCCGGCTGAGGAATCCGGCGGACGATCCGCTCCTCGTCGAGGGGGAATGGGGGAGTCCAAGCCTCTCCTGGTCCCCCCCTCTCGAGGGAGTCGCGTCCCGCGATCGGCCGTCGGAGGACCTGCTCCTCCCTCCGAGGACGGCGCTCGAGTTCCTCGTCCACCCCGGGATCGAGGAGGTGCGGGTCGGGGTCGGGGTCCGGCGAGCGGCGGAGGAGGCGAGGACGACGCTCTGGTCGCCTCCGATCCGGGACCCGTTCGGCCTGGTTCCGACGACGCGGACGACCGGAGACGAGCGCGCGATCGAGCTGGAGCAGTTTCGGGACGACTCGGTGAACCGCGAAATCTTCGTCCTCCGCGTGTCGAACCCCACGCCGGCGCCATTGGAGTATCAGGGACACGGCGCGAGCCACCCGGTGTTGAGCTTCGGGTTGCAGGACTGCAGCGTGGCGTTGAACTCCTTCTGCGGCGTCGGGATCTCGACGTTCGCGATCCCGCCCTTCCACGACCTCCTCGTCCGCCAGTCCCTCGGCACCGTCTCGAGTCGACGACGGCCGTTCACCGTCGGGCTCGGGGGGGGGCTGGTCTCTCCGACCATCGATCCGCCGCCGATCCACCGAACGCACGCTCCGGACGAGACGGGGCCGCCGTCACTCCGCTTCGACCGTCTCCCTCCGCACCGTGAGGACTCGTGGACGATCGTTCTCCGCCTCTCGAACCCCACGGAGCGCCCGCTCCGCTACCAGGGGACGACGCGCGGGACGTCGCCGCTCGTGCGGCAGCGGGTCGCGGCGACCGGCGAGGAGATGTGGACCTTCTCTTCGGGAGACCCGGTCGAGTGCGTTCTCCCGCCGCGCTCCTCGCTCGACGTCCTCGTCTCCTCGGAGTGGACGACCGAGCCGATCGAATGCGGCGTCGTGCTCCTCTCCGAGGACGGCAGCGAGGACAGGGTCTGGACGGCGCCGTTCTCGCTCGCGCGCCGCTGACCGTGCCGATCGCCGCGGTCGACCTCGATACGCTGCCGCCGCCGGCTCAGCGCCCGCGTTCGGTCCCTCCGCCGCTCGTGTTCGCGCCGGAGATGCGGTAGGTGAGGCTCACCGCGCCGCTCACTGTGATCCTCCCCGGCTCGACGGGCGTGCCGGCGTCGAAGGCGCCCATCCGGGCGTTCGCGACGACGGGTCCGACGAAGCGGCCGGCCGACTCGGTGGCGCTCTGGAGCGTGAGGAGTCGCACGCCGGCGGCGTCGGCCATCCGTTCCGCCTTCTTGCGGGCGTTCCTCACCGCGGCGGCGAGGGCGTCCGCCTTCGGACCGGTCTCGTCCGCCAGCTCGAACGTGATGCCCTGCACCCGGTTCGCTCCGGCGCCGACGCCGGCGTCGATCGTCGCGCCGACGCGCGTCAGGTCGGTCAGGACGACCTCGACCGTGTTCGACGCCCGGTACGCGACGATCCTCGGCTCCTCGGTCTCGCCCGACGGTCGGCGTCCGGCCGGCGCGTGCACGGGGTGGAGCGTGACGCCGGCGGTCGTGAGGTCCTCGTCGCGCACGCCGGCGCCGCGGAGCGCCTCGAGGGCCCGCGTCATGATCTCCCCGACCTGCCGCTGCGCGTCGGACGCATCGGCCACTTGAACGGTCGCGCCGAGCACGACGCGCGCGCGGTCCGGCGCGACGGAGACCTCGGCGTCGCCGGTGACGGTCAGCGTGGGCGGCGGAGCGTCGTCGGCGCTCGCTGGCCCGAGGAGGAGCGAGAGGAACAGCGGGACGGTCGAGAGTTGCATGGGATCTCCGAAGGCCTGGGGGAGGGAGACACGGCGGGGACGGGCGGCGAGCACGCGGAGCGAGCCCGTCACCGCACGACGATCGACGACGGTGCGAGGAAGAGCGACGCGAAGCCGAGCCCGGCGAAGAACAGGAACCCCCAGAGGTACGGGCTGGACGCGAGGTGGGGGCGGAGTTCGGGACGCGCCGCGATCGCGCTCGCGTAGCGCGGCGAGAGGACGAGCATCCCCTTCCGATCGAACAGGGCGACGAGGACCGAGACGGTCATCAGGACGCCGGCGGTGAAGCCGACGACCGCGAGGAACGCGCCGGTCGACACGTACATCAGGCGGCCGAGAGACCGGAAACGGTAGAGCAGCCCGCACGAGACCACGCCGACACCCAGGTGGGCGAGCAGCGCCCCGCGGTCGAGCGACGGGATCTCCGCCCGGGCGACATGGGCCCCGGCGACCGCGAAGCAGGCCGCGGACCCGATCGCGATCCCGCGGACGTGTCCCTCGGTCGCGAGCTGGCGTCGCGGCGGATCGGGCCTCGAGGTCGCACGAGCGGTGGAGCCGGATCGGGCACGGGTCGCATCGGCGGACGGCTCGGTCACGGATCCTCCGTGAGCTGGATCGGCATCGATTCCTCGTCCGGCGTGAACGTCGACCGCTCGACCCGCTCCCGCATCCGGTCGAACCAGTCGCGGAACGGCGTCACCTTCGTCCGGTGCCGGCGCCGCACGATCTTCAGGATCGCCTCCTCGAGCGCGACGGCGCGCTCCGGACCGGAAGGACCGGCGGCGACGTCGTCGAGAAACCAGAGGAGGTACCGGTGGGAGCCCGGCGCCTCCATCCGCGCGTCGAACCTCGGGTAGAGCGTCCGGAGGCGGCGCAGCCCCTCGTCCTCGCGGAGGAGGCGCGCGAGGCAGCGCGCCGACTCGAGGGTGGCGAAGAACCGGTCGGCGGGCGAGGCGTCCGCCGCGGCGAGCGCCGCCTCGTGATCCGCGAGGGCGGCCGCCGCGACCTCGGCCGCGGACCGCTCCCGATCTCCCCGGCCGCACGCCGCGGCGAGGAGCAGGACGGCCGTCGTCGTCCCGTACGCGCGCATCGACGCAGGATACCGCATCGTCCTCCGGCGCGGGTCAGCGGAGGAAGACGTCCCCGGCGGTCGTGACCGGGCGCACGGCGACCTCCGGGCCGACTACAGGCTGAAGTTCGCGAGCGGCTTCAGGTTCGACGGCACGCCGACCGCGCTCACGAGCGTTCCCACGCCGTTGCCGGCGACGATCGAGAAGGTCGTCGAGTTCGAGGCGAGGGTGTTCCTGATCACGAGGTTCCCCGCCGAGGCGACCTCGATGCCGCGGTCGTTCAGGCTGCAGTTGTTCGCCTCGACCCGCGTCCCGTTGCCGCTCGCGACGTGGATGCCGGCGCCGTCGCCGTCGTTCCCGTTCGCCGTGCAGTCGTTCGCGACGATCGAGCACCCCTGCGTGGCACGGATCCCGTCGCGCTTGTTCTGGTGAGAGGTGCAGTCGGTCACGTGCGCCCCGTTCTGGACGAGGATGCCGTCGAGCGAGTTCAGGCGCGCGGTGCAGCCCCGCACGACGCTCGAGTAGGCGAGGATGCCGTGCTGGTCGTTGTTGTACGCGGAGCAGTCGACGATCACGGTCGAGACGCCGCCCGCGATCCCGATCCCCGCGTTGTCGTAGGCGACGCACCGGGAGACGATGCTGTGCGAACCGGCGGCGATCCCCGAGAACCCGCTCCCCCGGACGCGCAGGTCGACGAAGACGTGGCCGCCCGGGTCGCCGGCGAAGATCCCGTAGGCACCCCAGCCGGAGATCGACCCGTTCCGCACGGTCAACTGGCCGATGTTCTGGTCGACGCTGATGCCGCGGAGCGTGCCGGTCCCGCCGATCAGGGAGAAGCCGTTCAGGTCGATCGTCACGTCGTGGGCGCTGACCCGGATCCCGTTCTGCCCGGCGACACCGGTCAGGTTTCCGCCGAGGTAGTACGAGCCGGGCTCGGTGATCGCGTACGGGAGCGCGTCGATCTCGACCCGCGGTCCGAAGCGCCCGGTCGGGCCGATCGGGCCGGGCGGCGGAGCGAGCTCTCCGGCGACGAGCGGGGCGGCGGTGACGAGGGCGAGGGCGGCGGACGTGAGGCGGCGCATCGGGCTCTCCGGTCTCGAGGACGGTTCCACCTCGTCCAAGCCGGACCGGCCGCCGGGTGTTTCCCTCGTTTCCGATCCGATCGCTCCGATGGGATCCGCGATCCGGGCGAGACACGAGGCCCCGGCGGCCTCCTGGCCGGAGTCGAACGCCGTCAAGGTCTCGAGTGATGTGCGCTCGTCGTCGCGCTACGGCGGAGGCGACGCCGGCGAGGGGAGCCGGTGGAGGATCGCAGAATCCGCCCTCGGCTCGAGCGCCTCGGAGACGCTACGACCCCGGCTCGAACACCTCGTCGAGGGAGTCGGCGTCGAGCGCCCGATCGAACCACCGGTCGAGGTCCTCGTACGCGGCGCCCTCGATCCGGTCGGCGAGGGCGGCGGGGACCTCGAATCGACGCCGGAGCACGCGCAGGAGCTTCTCCGCGGCGTCGCGCCGCCGTCCCTCCGCTCGTCCGGTGGCGAGCCCCTTCTCCATTCCCTCCTCGCGGAGGACGTCGGCGTACGACTTGAACGTGCCCATCACGGTCTCCCGATCGTGCTCGTCGAGGCGGGGGAG
The DNA here is from genome assembly GCA_043101415.1 of Planctomycetota bacterium JB042. Taxonomy (GTDB): domain Bacteria; phylum Planctomycetota; class B15-G4; order B15-G4; family JADJEK01; genus JAUIEL01. The sequence goes on from JBICIB010000548.1 coordinate 6,808, forward strand.
GACCGCCGTGGCGAGGTCGCGCTCGGCGTCCGTCCCCCGGACGGCGAGCACATAGGTTAGCAGAGTCCGGAGCGCGTCCAGTCCGGTCGGGGCGCGCAGCAGCGCTCGCAGCAGGTCGGCGCCGCGGGCCAGCCGGGCGAAGAGGTCGTCGGAGCGGGCGTGCTTCAGCAGGAGGAGGGAGAGCGCGGCGAACGCGACGGCGCCCGTGCGGAGACGGAGCACCTCGTCGTCGACGTGCGTCAGATCGGTCAGGACGTAGCCGAGGTCGGGTCCGAGGCCGTCGTCCGCGTCCCCCGCGCCGAGGAGTTCGGCGAGGCGCCGCGGCGCGGTGAACGGCGCCGGGCCCGCGTACACGACGACCGGGACGATGCGCGGCAGGGCGCGCTCCCTCGGGTGGGCGCGCCGCCACGACTCGAGGATCCTCGTCGCGCTCCGCAGCAGGTCGAACGGCAGGTCCGGCGCGGGCGTGGAACGGTGCTCGAACACGAACCAGAAGAGCGCGCGCCGCTTCCCCCGCGCGGGGGCCGAGAAGAGGAGGTCCGAGAGCCGTTCGCGGAGGTCCGGGTCGAGCAGGACGTCCGGCTCTCGGCGGAGTCGCTCCAGGTCGATCTGGGCGACCAGCGCGGCCGGGAGGAACGCGCGCAGGTGCGTTCGCATCACCTCGAGGTCCGCGAAGGCGCGCCGGGAGAATCGGTCGTGGGGGTTCGGCTCCATCGATCGAAGGACGCCGTCTCGGCGGCGAGGTGACGGGCGGGATCGCGAGGGCCGGCTCTCCGGCCGCGAAGCACGGGCGAGAGCGGGGGTTGCGGCGAACGCGCGAAGGAGGGCGGCACCAAGGTCTGCGGGCGCACGAGACGTCCGTGGAAGGGAAGCCCGGTACGATCGGCGACGTCGACATCGAGGGACGGCGCGACGGCGGGAGACATCCCTTCGTTCGGGGAGCGCGGTCGCGGGTCTCGTCGGGAAGGAGCGTCGGATGCGCCGAATCGGAGTCGTGGGCGGCGCGTTGGTCGTGCTCGCCGCCGCGTGGGGATTGCTCGGGCTCCTCGATCACGCCGGGCCGATCCGTTCCGCCGGGCCGCGTGCGCTCGAGCCCGGGGCGGCGCTTCCGGTCGTGGGAGGTCCGAGCGAGTCGTCGGTCGCGAAGGCGGCTTTGTCGCCGCGGGCGCTCGCCCCACCGAGGCGCGTCGTGAACGCTCGCGACGAGGCGCGACGGATCGTCGGGCGCGTGGTGGCGGTCGACACCGACGGGGTCCGGCACGAACGGCTCGACGGACGACTCGTCCTCGGGGAGTGGAGCCCGCCCCGCGGGGACGGGAGCCCTCTCGGTGTCCACCGTCCGCGAAGGGTGGCGGTGCGCGGGGGGCGCTTCGAGCTCGTGCCAGGGCCGGAGAAGATCGGAAGA
>JBICIB010000549.1:0-8094 GCA_043101415.1 Planctomycetota bacterium JB042
GAGGGCCGAGCCGTCGCCGGCCGTGGTCGCGGGCGGCGTCGCCTACTGCTCGACGACCGTCGTCTTCCGATTGCGCGCCACGAAGCGGGAGACCTTCTCCGCCGAGGCGAGGAAGCGGGACCAGCGGAGGGCGCCGGTCTCCCGGTCGAACGCGAAGAGCGACGACTCGGTCCCGGTGGTCAGCCGCGAGCCGGAGACCAGCACGAGGTCGCCGTACGGCACCGCCGGACCCTCGAACACGACGTCGGCGAGCGCGGGCTCCCGGTTCCCTCCGGCGGCGTCGACCCTCCAGACGATCCGCTCGTCGATCGTGTCGAAGGCGACGATCCGGCTCGTCTCCTCGTGCCGGGAGAAGTACGAACGCTCGCGTTCGTTCAGCACCAGGATCAGGCGGTCGCCGTCGACGGCCGGGCGGAGCGTCCGGCCGGAGACGTCGCGGCGGGCCGGTTCGGCGCCGAGGTCCGCCGCGTAGGTGAGGACCGGCCGCCGCGACTCCGGATCGTCGTCGACGCGGTAGAGGGCGCTCCGGCCGGCGATCCAGCGAGCGCCGCCCGCCTCGACGAGCGCGACGGGCGGGAAGGTGATCGGCGCGTAGCCGAGCGCGTCGACCTCCGGCTTCGGCTGGCGCGCCTTCTCGACGGTCGGGAGCTGCGCCACGAAGCGCGTCCCGATCGGGCCCTCCGACAGCGCCGCGAGCCTCTTCGGGTCGATCGCGCCGGGGACCCGCTCGAGCGCGCGTTCGATCGCGGCGCCGAGCGTCCCCGCCCCCTCGACCGGCGCGTCGAGACGCCCCGCCTCCCGCTCCTCCAACGCGAGGAGCCCCGCCCGGTCGCCGTCGTCGGCGAGCGCGAGCGCGAGGCGGGCGAGGTCGACCGGCCGCGGGGCTCCGAGCCGCCGCTGCAGGCGGACGACGCGCCGCAGCGTCTCGACGTCCCCCCGCTCGGCCGCCAGCGTCGACGCTCCTTCGAGCGCCCGCGGGGCGACCGACGACAGGGGATAGCGGCGCGCCACCCGGAGCAGACGCTCGGGGTCGAACAGCCGGAGCGCGAGGCGGCGCGCGGCCTCGGCCCGCGCGTCGTACAGCTCCCGGTACCGCGCCCGGGCCTCCTCCGGCAGCCGCTCGAGGTGCCGGCGGACGGCCTCGTGCGCGGACAGGTGGACCCGGTCGGTGAACTCGACGACCGCCGGTTCGTCCCGGTCGAGGATCCCCTGGAACGCGGACACCGCGGCCGCCCACTCCTCGGCCGCGACCTTGCTCTCGGCGAAGAAGAGCTCCGCCTTCACCTCGTCGGAGGTCCGGACGAACGCCGAGTTCGAGAAGTCGTCCCCCTCCGACGGCGCGACCTGCGCGGCGGCGCGGCGAGGGCCGAGCGGGAGCGTCGTCAGCGCGAGGAGGAGGAGCGAGGAGAGAGGCGCGTGCTTCACGATCGGTTCAGCGACCGAGTCCGGGATCGCCACCCTGGTGGTAGCGACTGCGCACCTCCCGCTCCAAGGCCGCCGGGTCGCGATCCTCGAGCGCCTCGAGACGGGCCTCGAGTTCGCGCGCCACCCGGCGCAGGCGTTCCAGCTCGGCCGCCTTCGTCCGCTCGATCCGGGCGAGCTCGCGATTCCGCTCCAGGGCGGGGAGGGTCATGGTGAAGAACACGAGGAGAGTGGCGGCGAGGATGGCGATGAGCGCGGCGTTCCGCTTCAGGAGTTCGACCACGACCGGACCTCCTCACGTCGAACCGGCATTGAAGACGTCGGAAACCGTTGCGTCAAAGGGCTGAAGGAGGGTCGGGCGCGATTTCGGGGGGAGGCTCGCGCGGCGTCTCGTCGGTGAATCGCCGGAGCCAGCCGCCGGCGACCGCGACGAGGCGGTCCTCCCGGAGGCGGTAGACCCGCTCGCGTCCCCGCGCCTCCACCGACACGAGCCCCGCCTCGGTCAGGACCCGGAGGTGTCGCGTCGTGGTCGGCCAGGAACACCGGAATCGGGCGGCGATCTCCCCCGCGGTCAGGCTCCCGCCGCGCGCCCGGAGCACGAGCAGGACGTGCCGGCGGGAGGCGTGGGAGAGCGCGGCGAAGACGCTCTCGAGGGCCTCGAGATCGGCCGACGGGTCGGGCGAGTGGCGACGGGGCGGATCGGGGGGCGGGTCAGGCCCCATCCGCGGCGCCGATCGGCTCCAGGTCGAGGAACTCCATGGACGAGGCGCCGGGGCGGTCCTCGCAGAGCGCTCCCATCGGCTCCCAGACCGCGAGCACGTCCGGACGCTCGTGGGCGCGGGCGGCCATCGAGGCGTCCTTCCAGGTGAACCTCTCGACCATCACCGGCCGCCCCTCGCGGTCGGCGCTCCGCCAGCAGCGGGCCGGGTCGTCGGTCACGAGCCCCGCGGAGTGGAGCGTCGGCCAGTGGGTCGCGAGGAGGGACGCGAACGCGTCGACCTCCCCTTCCCGGACGCGGTAGAGACAGAGCACGGTGGTCGGCGTCATGACGGAACCTCCGCGGCCCATCCGAACCGATTCTCATTTAGCCCGCAAGCTAAAAGAGTCGTCGCGGGACCTGCGGAGCCCGTCGGCGGGCGGACCGACGATCCCCCGCCCACTCAGCGCTTCCGGCCGGTCTTCCCCGACGCCTTCTTCTTCCGGGCCGGCGCGCCGCGCCAGCGGGCGAGGAACCCGGGACCGGCGTACTCCGCGCCATCCCCCAGCTCCTCCTCGATCCGGAGGAGCTGGTTGTACTTCGCCACCCGGTCGGTCCGGCAGAGCGAACCGGTCTTGATCTGCCCCGCGTTCGTCGCCACCGCCAGGTCGGCGATCGTCGCGTCCTCGGTCTCCCCCGAGCGGTGCGACACGACCGACGCGTACCGCGCGCCGGACGCCATCCGCATCGTCTCGAACGTCTCCGTCAGCGTGCCGATCTGGTTGATCTTCACGAGGACCGCGTTCGCCATCCCGTCGGAGATCCCGGTCGAGAGCCGCTTCACGTTCGTCACGAACAGGTCGTCGCCGACGAGCTGCATCCTCGCCCCGAGCGCCGCGGTCAGGTCCTTCCAGCCCTGGAAGTCGTCCTCGCCGAGCCCGTCCTCGAGCGAGAGGATCGGATACGCGTCGGCCCACCGCGCGTACATCTCGATCATCTCCTGCGCGCCGACCGTCTTCCCGTCGACGACGTACCGCTTCCCCTTCATGAACTCGTTCGCCGCCGCGTCGATCGCGATCGTGACGTCCGAGCCCGGCTTCAGCCCGGCGGCGCGGATCGCGGTCATCACGACCTCGATCGCCTCTTCGTTCGACTTCAGGTCGGGCGCGAACCCGCCCTCGTCGCCGACCGACGTCGACAGCCCCTTCTTCTTCAGCACGCTCTTCAGGGCGTGGAAGATCTCCGCCCCCCACCGGAGCGCCTCGCGGAACGACGGCGCGCCGACCGGCTGCACCATGAACTCCTGGATGTCGACGTTGTTGTCGGCGTGCACCCCGCCGTTCAGGATGTTCATCATCGGCAGCGGGAGGACCCGCGCCGACGCCCCGCCGAGGTACCGGTAGAGCGGCAGCGCCGACTCCTCGGCCGCCGCCTTCGCCACCGCGCACGACACCGCGAGCGTCGCGTTCGCGCCGAGCTTCCGCTTGTTCGGGGTCCCGTCGAGCAGACACAGGATGCCGTCGATCGCGACCTGGTCGCGGGAGTCGACGCCGATCAGCGCCTCGGCGATCGGACCGTTGACGTTCCGGACCGCCTTCTCGACCCCCTTGCCGAGGTAGCGCGTCTTCACGCCGTCCCGCAGCTCGACCGCCTCGTGGCTGCCGGTCGACGCGCCGGAGGGGACCGCGGCGCGGCCGAGCGCGCCGCCCTCGAGCAGCACGTCCGCCTCGACCGTCGGGTTGCCGCGGGAATCGAGGATCTCGCGGGCCTGCACGTGCTCGATGAGGGGCATCGGTCTCTCTCCTCCTGGGATCGGGTGGGCGGACGCGGGCCGAGGGCCGACGGCGCCGCGCCGGCGAGGCCGTGTTCTACCGGCGCCGAGACGGAGGGGCAACCGGCGAGCCGCCGCGGCCGATCGAGAGGCCGCGTTCGAACTCCCGGTCGTCGTCGTCCGGCTCGTCGACCAGCTCGAGCCACCAGCACCCGAACCACGCCGCGCGCGCGAGGAGGACCAGGAAGAACCCGACCGTGCCGAGGTCGAGGCGCGCCGCGTCCGCGAGCCACGGCAACTCCGGCCCCTGCGCGAGGACGAGCGCGAACAACCGGGCGAGGAACGACGCCGCGAACGCCGGCCCCTCCAGCGGAGTCCGGACGAGGGCGAAGATCCCCCACGTCAGCACCTCCGCGGCCAACGCGCCGGCGACGAACGACGCCAGCCGCTCGCCGCCCGCCCGCGCGAGGAGCCCGATCACGAGCAGCGAGAGCGCCGGAGCCGCCGCCCCCCGCAGGGCGCTCCGGACCGCGGTCCCGAGCGACTCGTCGTCCCCCTCGAGCGTCCCTTCCGCCGCCAGTTCGCGCTCGCAGTCGAGGCAGACGAGGATCCAGAACAGACGTCTCGACCGGGCCCGCGCGACCACGCACCCGCAACGCTCGCACTCGACCTCGTCGAACGGACCGTCCAACGCCGGACCTCCGATACGGATCATCGACCGTCCTCCCCATTCCCCTTGACCCGCCGGAGACGCCGATTCCCCCTTGAAAACGCCGCTCCGCGCGGCGAGGAAGGAGACCGGAGATGTTGGGTGGGCGCCGGTGCTCCTCCTCACTCGAGCGCCTACGGGCGGCGGAAGGGACGACCCCCCTTTCCGCCGCCATCTCGTTGGGGAGCCGCCGTGGCGAACGCGCATGCGTTTCCGAACGCGTTCCTCGCCCCGCGCGCGGCGGTCTAGAATCGCCGGACCTGGAGGACGACATGGCCCACGAAGGTCTGCACGAACCCGCCGATCGACTCAGCCGCGCGACGATGGAGATGCATCGCGCGATCATCTCCCTGATGGAGGAGCTCGAGGCGGTCGACTGGTACAACCAGCGGGTCGACGCGACGCAGGACGCGTCGCTCCGGAAGATCCTCGCCCACAACGCGGACGAGGAGAAGGAGCACGCCGCGATGACGCTGGAGTGGATCCGGCGGCAGGACCCGGTGTTCGACGAGATGCTCCGGACGTACCTCTTCCAGGAGGGGGAGATCACGGAGATCGAAGAGGAGCACGGCTGAGCCGTCAGACCCGGGCGAGGATCCCCTCGTTCAGCTCCCGGACCTTCTCCGCGCCGCACAGCCGCTCGACCAGGGCGAAGGCGAACTCGATCGACGTCCCCGGCCCCTGGCTGGTCACGACGTTCCCGTCGACGACGACCCGGTCGTCCGCCACGTCGGCGCCCGCCGCCTCGAGGGCGTCGCGGACCGACGGGTGGCCGGTCACCCGGTGCCGCGCCGCGATCCCCGCCGCCGCCAGGACGGTCGGGGCGGCGCAGACGGCCGCGGTCAGGCGCCCGGCGGCGTGGTGCCGGCGGACCATCTCGAGGATCCGGGGGTCGTCCCGCAGCGCCTCGGTCCCGGGACCTCCCCCCGGGAGCACAACCAGGTCGAACGATTCGGGGTCGACCGCGCCGACCGTCGTGTCCGGCATCACGCGGACCCCCCGGGACGCCTCGACGAGCCCGTCGACCGTGCCCGCGACGGTCACCTCCACGCCGGCCCGGCGCAGGACGTCGATGATCGTCACCGCCTCGATCTCCTCGAAGCCGGGGGCCAGCGGCACCAGGGCCTTCTTCGTCACGATTCCGCACCTCCGGCCGGCGGCCCCGGATCCCGGGGGCGCCACGCTTCCTTCCGGGACGTCCGATCCATAGGATAGGACGTTTTGGGCGCCGCCTGGGACATCCCGTGACCTTCGAGACCTTCGATCTCCACCCCGACCTCATGGCCGGCGTCCGCGACATGGGGTATCGCGATCCGACGCCGATCCAAGCGAAGGCGATCCCCGCCGTGATGGAGGGGAAGGACGTCATCGGAGTCGCGCAGACCGGGACCGGGAAGACCGCGGCGTTCCTGCTGCCGATCCTCCACCGCCTGATGAGCGGCACGCCCCACACGACCCGCGCGCTCATCCTCGCGCCGACGCGCGAGCTCGCCCTGCAGATCGACGAGGTCCGGCTCGGCCTGACGTACCACACGTCGCTCTCCGGCTGCTGCGTCTACGGCGGCGCGGACATGAACAACCAGACCCGCGCCCTGCGGGGGAACCCGGACGTCGTCACCGCGACGCCCGGCCGCCTGCTCGACCATCTCTGGCACGGCCTCCCGAAGTTCGAAGGGGTCGAGGTCCTCGTGCTCGACGAGGCGGACCGGATGCTCGACATGGGATTCCTCCCCGACCTCGAGAAGATCCTCCGCCGCCTGCCGGAGAAGCGGCAGAACCTCCTCTTCTCGGCGACGATGCCGCGGGAGATCGAACGCCTCGCCCGCGAGATGATGGTCGACCCGTTCACGATCACGGTCGGCCCGAAGGCCCGCCCGGTCGAGCGGATCGACCAGCAGCTGCACGTCCTCTCCCCCGCCGCGAAGTCGCGCCACCTCCTTCGACTGGTCGATCGGAAGGAGTTCGAGTCGGTGCTCGTCTTCACGCGGACGAAGACCGGCGCGAACCAGGTGTTCAACGACCTCCGCAAGGCGCGGATCCCGGTGGCGGTGATCCACGGCGACCGAGCGCAGGAGGAACGGATCCGATCGCTCGAGGCGTTCCGTCACGGCCAGATCCGGGTGCTCGTCGCGACCGACGTCGCCTCCCGCGGCATCGACGTCGACGGCATCTCCCACGTGATCAACTTCGACGTCCCGCGCTCGCCCGACGACTACGTCCATCGGATCGGCCGGACCGGGCGCGCCGGCGAGTCCGGGCACGCGATCACGTTCGTCACGCGCGAGGAGGAGCGCGACGTGAGGAACATCGAGCGCCAGCTCAAGATGAGCATTCCGCGGCACGAGGGCGGACGCGCCCCCGAGCGATCGCGTGAGCGGGACGGCCGGGGACGGGACGACGACCGCGGACGAAGGCCCCGCCGCGAAGAGGAGCGCTCGCGCGGACGCGACGACGATCGCGGACGGCGCTCCTTCCGCGACGAGGAACGTTCGCGTGGACGCGACGACGGACGGCGCCCCCGCCGCGACGACGACCGGGGACGACGCCCGTTCCGGGAGGAAGAGCGCGCCCGCGGACGCGACGACGGACGGCGCCCCCGCCGCGACGACGATCGCGGACGACGCCCCTTCCGGGACGAGGAACGCTCCCGCGGACGCGACGACGGCCGGCGCCCCCGACGCGACGACGATCGCGGACGACGCCCCTTCCGGGACGAGGAGCGCTCCCGCGGACGCGACGACGACCGGCGCCCCCGCCGCGACGACGATCGCGGGCGACGCCCCTTCCGGGACGAGGAGCGCTCCCGCGGACGCGACGACGGACGGCGCCCCCGCCGCGACGACGATCGCGGGCGACGCCCCGTCCGGGACGAGGAACGCTCCCGCGGCCGCGACGACGACCGACGCCCCCGCCGCGACGACGATCGCGGACGACGCTCCTCCCGGGACGAGGAACGCTCCCGCGGACGCGACGACGGACGGCGACCCCGCCCCGACGACGATCGCGGACGACGCTCCTCCCGCGACGAGGAACGCTCCCGCGGCCGCGACGACGGTCGGCGCCCCCGCCGGGACGAGGAGCGTTCGGGCGACCGTGCCCCCGACGCGCCGGACCGGACGTCGCGCCGCCGCGCGTCCTCGTCGACGACTTCGCGATCGAAGGAGAGGACGGACCGCGCCGACACCGGGCGGACCGCCGAGGAGACCGCGCCGCAGGAGTCCCGAAAGGCGAGTTCGCGAAAGTCCGCCCCGAAGGCGCCGGACGCCCTCCGCGCCGAGAAGCCGGCGAAGAAGGCGACGGCCAAGAAGGCCGCCGCGAAGAAGACGACCACCAAGAAGACCGTCAAGAAGGCGGCGGCGGTCAAGAAGACCGCGGGCGAGAAGACGGCGACCAGCAAGAAGGCCACCGCGAAGAAGGCCACCACCAAGAAGACGGCCAAGAAGAAGACGGCGACCAAGAAGACGACGGCGAAGAAGACCGCAGATCGGAAGAGCA
>JBICIB010000550.1:0-4711 GCA_043101415.1 Planctomycetota bacterium JB042
CGATCGCCCGCGCGTCCCCGCCGTCCGGTCCGAGCGTCGCCGCGACCCCCTCGATCACCTCGACGCCGCGCGCCCGGGCGGCGTCGACGAGAGCGGCGTCGAGCGAACGGCGCGAGACGGCGAGCCCCCCCTCGAGCGGGACCCGGGCCGTGCGGCCGCCGGCGTGCAGCACGAGCCAGCGGAGCGGAACGCCGGACGGAACCACGCCGAGCGCGGCGAGCGACCGGATCGCCCGCGGGTTGAGGCAGCCGCCGCAGACCTTGTCGCGCGGGAAGCGCTCGCGGTCGACGAGCGCGACCCGGCGCCCGCGGTCGGCGAGCCCGATCGCGGCCGCGCCGCCGGCCGGCCCGGCGCCGATCACCACGACGTCGCGGACGTCCGTCACGAGCGGCTCCAGGCGAGGAGGAAGCGGAACGGCCAGCGCCGCGTGACCCGGGCGTCGCGGAGCCCGGCGCGCGCGGCGAGGGCGCGGATCTCGTCGACCGTGAACGCGTTGTCGACCGAGAGGACGGCGTCGTCGTGCACCACGCCGCTGCGCGTCAGCAGGGGAGGGACGAACCGGGCGAGGAGGCGGCCGGGAGCGCCGCGCACGAGGTCGTGGACGAGGACCGCGTCGGCCCGCGCCATCCGCGAGAGGAGATCGACCACCACGTCGTCCTCCAGGTGGTGCAGGAAGAGCGAGCAGACGATCGCGTGATAGCCGTCGGGGAGCGGCCCCTCCAGCACGTCGTGCGGGAAGAACCGGACCTCGAGGCCGCGCCGGGCGGCGGCGTCGCGCGCCCGGGCGAGAGCGGTCTCGCTCTTGTCGCACCCGTCGATCGCGAGTCCCCTGCCCGCGCGCTCGCGGAGCGCGAGGGTCAGGTCGCCGCCGCCGCATGCGACGTCGAGCACGCGGGCCGGCCCCGGGACCGAGAGGCGGCCGAGGAGGTCGCCGAGCGCCCGGGAGAGGAGTCCGGCCGTCCCGCTGACGCGGTGGATCCGCGCCAGCCCCGCGAGCGCCGCCCGGTGCTCCGCCTCGTCGAGCGCCGGATCGTCCATCCGCTCCGGCCGCACCGTCCGCGTCGATCGTCCGTCCATCGACCTCCGAGCGTACCCGCGCCGGTCACCACGGTCTCCGCTCGTCGAGCACGTCCCCGATCGCGAGCGCCCGAACTTTCCGGCTCAGGTCGAACGAGTGCGCACCGGCGTGGACGACGAAGAGGCGCTGCGGGCTCAGGTCGCCGCGGGCGACGCGCAGGGAAGGAGTGAGGGAGGGGGGCGACGTCCGCTTCACCTCGAATCCCCACCTCGAAACCTGAGGGGTGGAGCATCAGATTTCTAGGTGATGGAGGAGCCGCCGGCGACCGGCCGCCGCGGCTCTTCCCCCACCGTATCGCGCGGAGCCCCGGGTTCGGAGCCGACCCCCGCCCCGCCGGCCCGGTTACGATGCGGCGTCGGTCGAACAAGGAGCCTCGGATGATGTCGCGCGCCGCCTTCCTCGTCGTCCTGCTCGCCGCCGCGCCGTCGGCGGGCGCCCAGCCGTGCCCCGTGCTCCCGGTCCGTCAGTACGCGACCGGCGGCGGCTCGAACTTCGCCGCGTTCGGCGACCTGAACGGCGACGGTTACGCGGACGCCGTCGCCACCAGCACGAACGCCGCGGTCGGGGTCCTGCTCGGGTCGCCGACCGGCCTCGGCGCGCCGACCCTCGTGCCGGCGGCGCCGTACCCGTCGGCGATCGAGATCGTCGACCTCGACGCGGACGGGGCGCTCGACCTCGCGGTGAGCGGGTGGCCGGACCGGCTGGAGCTCCTCGTCGGCGACGGCGCGGGCGGGTTCGCGCCGCTCCAGAGCGTCACCGTCGGCGCCGGCGCCGGCGTGATCGCGTCGGGCGACCTGAACGGGGACGGCCTCGTCGACCTCGCGGTGGCGAACCGCGAGCCCGACGACGTGTCGATCCTGCTCGGCCAGGGGAGCGGCTTCGTCGGGGTCGCCCCGAAGGTCCCGGTCGGCGATCACCCGGCCGCGCTCCTCCTCGTGGACCTGAACCTCGACGGCGATCTCGACCTCGTGACCGGTCACGCGCTCTCGAACGACGTCTGGGTCCGCGCCGGCAACGGCCACGGCGGCTTCCTCGGAGCGGTCGAGCACGGGCCGATCCCCGGGGTCGGGGTGCGCGCGCTCGCGACGGGGGACGTCGACTCCGACGGCGCCCCCGATCTCGTCGTGGGGAGCCAGGCCGGCCCGGTCTCGTTCCTCCTCGGGAACGGACAGGGGGGGCTCGGCCCGCCGTCCCCGGTCGGCGTCGTCGGGCGGTGCGAGGGCGTGCTGCTGGCCGACGTCACCGGCGACGCCAACCCGGACGTCGTCGCGACCGACTTCATGAGCGGCGAGATCGTCCTGTTCGTGGGGGACGGCGCGGGCGGGTTCGCGCCCCCGTCTCCGACGTACGTCGGCGGGGGGCCGTGGCAGGTCCGGCGCGCGGACGTCGACGGGGACGGCCACGCGGACGTCGCCGCGGCGTGCGCGCTCTCCGGGATCGCGGTGGCGCGCGGACGATTGGCGGGCGGGCTCGTGGTCCCCGACCGGGTCGCGGTCGGGGACGGTCCGGTCGCCGCGGCCCTCGCCGACCTCGACGGGGACGGCGACCTCGACCTCGCGACGGCGAACCGGGACGGCAACGATCTCTCGATCCGGTACGGGAACGCGAGCGGCGGGTTCGTCGGCGGGTCGGACCTCCCGGCGGGGTTCGACCCCCGGACGGTCGGCGCGACCGACCTCGACGGCGACGGCCGGCTCGACCTCGTCGCGGGCGGCGCGGACGGGCTCGGCGGAGCGTCCGTCACGGTCCTCGCGAACGGCGTCTCCGGGTTCGGTCCGGCGAAGAGCTACGCGGCGGGCGTCCCGCCGTTCGCGCTCGTCCCCGGCGACGTCGACAACGACGGCGCGGACGACGTCGTCGTCGCGGGCCCGTACGGGACGAGCGGGAACGCCGCGTCCCTCCTGCTCGGCGACGGGCTCGGCGGGTTCGGCGCGCCCGTCGCGCTGGCGCCCGGTTCGGCCGGGACGTCGGTCGGGCTGGCGGACGTCGACCTCGACGGTCTGCTCGACGTCGCCGTCTCCCACCTCGGGGGCGGCGTCACGGACGTCCACTGGGCCGGCGGGTCGTCCGCGCTCGCGACCGGGGAGCAGCCCGTCTCGCTCGTGCTCGACGACTTCGACGCCGACGGAGCGCCCGACCTCGCGGTCGCCAACGAAGGCTCGGCCGACCTGACGCTCCTCCGCGGGCTCGGCGCCGCCGGGTTCCTCCCGCCGGCGTCGGTCGCGCTCTCGAGCGGGCCGACGTTCGTCGCCGCCGCCGACGTCGACGTCGACGGCCGCCGCGACCTCGTCGTCGCGGCGGGGAGCACCCAGAGCGTCCTGGTCCTCCGCGGCGACGGCGTGGGAGGATTCGGCGCGCCGCTCGCCCACGCGACCGGCGAGTCCCCGCGTCACCTCGCGGTCGGCGACGTCGACCTCGACGGCCGCCCCGACCTCGTGATCCCGGTCGAGGCCGCCGATCGGGTGACCGTCCACCGGAACGAGCCGGAGTCGTGCGCGTTCTCGAAGTACGGTTCGGGCTGCGCGGGGGCCTCGGGGACGCCGAAGCTCACCGGCAGCGGCCAGGCGGTCCCCGGGGGGGTGGTGTTGCTCGCGATCGAGAACGGCCCCGCCCACGCCGCCGCGCTCCTCCTGTTCGGGCTCGGCGAGGGGGGGGTCGCGTTCAACCCGTTCTGCGTGCTCCACGTCGCGCCGCTCGCCCCGCTGGTGTTGTCGCTCCCGCTCGGTCCGAACGGCGGGGCGCTCCTCGCCGGGGCGATCCCGCCGGGCGTCACCCCCGGCGTCGCCCGCCTCCAGGCGCTGGTGGCCGATCCGCTCGTGCCGGGCGGCGCGGCGGCGACGAACGCGCTCCGCATCGACGTCGGTCCCTGACGAGGCCGTCCGGACCTCCGTCCTCACGACCCTCGCGCCTCGTTTCGGCGGCGAGCCGCTTGACGACCGGGCCGAAGATTCGATAGTTCTAGAAGGATGGAATCGAAATCGGCGGTCCGGGCGTTCGCGGCGCTGGCGCAGGAGTCGAGGCTGGGCGTCTTCCGGCTGCTCGTCCGGTCCGCCCCCGAGGGGGTCGCGGCCGGCGTCCTGGCGGAGCGTCTCTCGATCCCCGCCTCCACGCTCTCGTTCCACCTCTCCCACCTGGTCGAGGCCGGCCTCGTCCGGGCCGAGCGGCGGGGGCGGTCGCTCGTCTACTCGCTCGAGGTCGGCGCGCTGCACGAACTCCTCTGGTTCCTCGGCGAGGACTGCTGCCAGGGGCGGATCGACCTCTGCTCGACCCTGACCGGCCGGATCGAGGAGCGGCGGGTCGAGGCGGAGCGGGCCGTCGACCGGGAGACCGTCCTGTTCGTCTGCTCGCGGAACACGGCGCGCAGCCAGATGGCCGAGGCGATCCTGCGGCAGGAGGCGGGCGAGCGGTACGCGGCGCGGAGCGGCGGCATCGCGCCGGGGCCGATCCACCCGCTGACGCTCCGCGTGCTCGAGGAGGACGGGGTCGACGTGGCGGGGCTCGCGCCGAACGACCTCGGCGACTTCCTCGGCAAGGTGCCGATCCACCGCGCCATCGTCGTCTGCGAGACGGCGAACGCCCACTGCCCGAAGATCGTGCCGTTCGCCCCCCGGGTCGATTCCTGGCCGTTCCCGG
>JBICIB010000551.1:0-8602 GCA_043101415.1 Planctomycetota bacterium JB042
GAAGCTCCTGCTGCTCGTCGCGAGCTACGCCTTCTACGCCGGCTGGGACTGGCGCTTCCTGTCGCTGATCGTCGCCTCGACGGTCGTCGACTTCGCGGTCGGCGCGCGGCTCGGCCGGACCGAGGGGACGCGGGCGCGCCGGGCCCTCCTGGCGCTCAGCCTCGCCGTGAACCTCGGGCTGCTCGGGTTCTTCAAGTACTTCAACTTCTTCGTCGACTCGGGCGCGGCGTTCCTCTCGTGGCTCGGCCTCGAGGCCTCGCCGTCGACGCTCTCGATCGTGCTGCCGGTCGGCATCAGCTTCTACACCTTCCAGACGCTCAGCTACACGATCGACGTCTACCGCCGGAACCTCGAGCCGGTCCGCTCGCCGCTCGACTTCGCGCTGTTCGTCGCGTTCGTCCCCCAGCTCGTGGCGGGCCCGATCGTCCGGGCGGCGCACTTCCTCCCCCAGCTCACCTCGCCCCGCCGGTTCGCCGACGTCGACGTCCGCGCGTGTCTCACGCTCTTCCTGTTCGGCTTCGTCAAGAAGGCGTGCGTCGCCGACCACTTCGGCATGGTCGTCGACCGGGTGTTCGAGGATCCCGCGGCGTTCGCCGCGGGGGCGAAGTGGCTGGCGCTCTCGCTCTACACCGCGCAGATCTACTGCGACTTCTCCGGCTACAGCGACATGGCGATCGCGACGGCGGGGTTGCTCGGCTACCGGCTGGCGCTGAACTTCGACTTCCCGTACCTCGCGACGAGCGTCACGCGGTTCTGGCGGCGGTGGCACATCAGCCTCTCGTCGTGGTTCCGGGACTACCTCTACATCCCGCTCGGAGGGAACCGGGTCTCGACGGTCCGGACCGGGGTGAACCTGGTGATCGTCTTCTTCCTCTGCGGCCTCTGGCACGGAGCGAGCTGGACGTTCGTGGTCTGGGGGCTGTTCCACGGCGGTTTCCTCGTGGTCGAGCGGTTCGTCGCGCGACGGCGGGAGGGTGGCGGCACGGCGACGGGCGGACGCGGCGCGTGGATCGGCCTCCCGTACACGCTGCTGGTCGCGATGATCGCGTGGGTCTTCTTCCGGTCCCCGGACCTCCCGGCCGCGGTCGCCTACCTCGAGGGGCTCCTCGGCCGGGACGGCGGGCCGGCCCCGTCCGAGGCGGTCGACGGGACTTGGTGGTGGATCGTCCTCGTCGGGTTCGCGTTCGTCCACGCGCTCCTCGGGACGACCCGGCTGAAGGAGGGGATCGATCGCCTCCCGCCCCCGCTCTTCGCGGTCCTGTACGGCGCGGCCGTGGCGCTGGCGCTGCCGTTCGCGGCGGCCGGGTACACCCCGTTCATCTACTTCCAGTTCTGACGCCCCGCCTCAAGTTCGACCCGATCTCTTTCCGACTGCACCGAAAGCGACGGGTGGGAAGAGGGGACTCGCCCCGGCCGTGAACCGGGTTCGGAGAGGAGGTGGGCGTGGAGCGCGCTCCGACGCCGACGGTCGTCGGCCGACGCAGGGTGATCGTCGCCTGGGGAGCCCTGGTCGCCGCGGGGTTCGCCGCGCTCGGGGCGTACCAGCACCGGCCCGGCGCGATCGGGGCGGTGCCCCGTCTCTGGCCCGCGGGCGTCGAGTCCCTGCGTTCGGATCGAGGGCCGACGGTCCTGCTGTTCGCGCACCCCCGCTGCCCCTGTACGAGGGCCACGCTCGAGGGGCTCGATCGCCTGGTCGCGCGAGCCCCGGAGGGGCCGTTCCGGTTGGTCGTGGTCTTCTTCCGTCCCGACGGTGCGGACGAGGGGACTTGGCGGACCGATCTCGTCGAGCACGCGGAGCGCATCCCCGGAGCCGAGGTGCGGACCGACGCGGGAGGCGTGCTGGCGAGGCGGTTCGGGGCCCGGACGTCCGGGCAGGTGGTCGCGTACGACGAGGAGGGGCAGCTCCGGTTCTGCGGAGGGCTGACCCCGTCCCGGGGGCACGCGGGCGATTGCGCCGGGACGGACGCCATCCTGCGCCTGCTGCGGGGCGCGGACCCGCAGGTCCCGCCGGCGCCGGTCTACGGCTGCGACCTGCTCGGCGCCGAGGCGAACGTTGAACCCGCGCGCTGAAGCGCTGTACGCGGAGCGCGAGCGGCGACTGCACGTCGCGACCGACCGCCTCTTCACCGTCCTGATGATCCTCCAGTGGGTCTTCGGGGTGGTCTGCGCCGCGTTCATCTCTCCCCGGACGTGGCTCGGGGCGGAGAGCGCGACCCACGTCCACGTCTACGCGGCGGTCTTCCTCGGCGGGCTCCTCGCGGGCCTTCCGATCTGGATGACGCTCCGGCACCCGGGGAACGAGTCGACCCGATGCGTGATCGCCGTCGCGCAGCCGCTCTTCTCGGCGCTCCTGATCCATCTGACCGGAGGGAGGATCGAGACCCACTTCCACATCTTCGGTTCGCTCGCCTTCCTCGCGTTCTATCGCGACCCGCGCGTCCTCCTGATCGCGACCGCCGTCACAGCGGCGGACCACCTCTTCCGGGGCCTCTACTGGCCGGAGTCGGTCTTCGGGGTCGTCGCACCGGCGCCGTGGCGCGGGATCGAGCACTCGTCGTGGGTCGTCTTCGAGGACGTCTTCCTCCTCCTCTCGATCGCCCGGAGCCGGCGGGAGATGCGAGAGGTGGCGGAGAACCAGTGCGAGCTGGAGGAGGCGAAGGCCGGCGTCGAGGCGGAGGTCCGGGAGCGGACGCGCGAGCTCGCGGCGATGCGCGACGAGGCGGTCGAGGCCGCGCGGCTGAAGTCGGAGTTCGTCGCGAACATGAGCCACGAGATCCGGACGCCGATGAACGGCGTGCTCGGGTTCGCGGAGCTGCTGGAGGACACGTCGCTGACCCACGAGCAGCGGGAGTTCGTGGCGACGATCCGCCGGAGCGGACAGGCGCTGATGAGCCTGCTGAACGACATCCTCGACTTCTCGAAGATCGAGGCCGGCAAGCTCGACGTCGAGTCGACCCCGTTCTCGCCGGCCGAGATCTTCGAGGAGATCGGCATCCTCCTCGGCCCCGCGGCCGCGCACCGGGGGATCGAGCTGATCTGTCGCGCCGAGGCGTTGCGAGGCCGCACGCTGAACGGGGATCCGACGCGGCTGCGGCAGGTCCTCCTGAACCTCACCGGGAACGCGGTGAAGTTCACCACCGAGGGGGAGGTCGTCCTCGACGCGGCGGTCGAGCCGGCGGGGGACGGGCGCGTGGAGGTGACCTTCTCCGTGCAGGACACGGGGATCGGCATCCCGGCGGATCAACAGGATGCCCTGTTCCAGCCGTTCCGTCAGGTCGACGGTTCGACGACGCGGCGATTCGGCGGGACCGGACTCGGGCTGACGATCTCCCGTCGCCTGTGCGAGCTGATGAACGGCGCGATCTCGCTCGAGAGCGCGGAGGGGGTCGGGAGCACGTTCACCGTCCGCCTGCCGTTCGAGATCGCACCGAGCCCGGCCGAGGAGGGTCCCGACCTCGCCGGGCGGCGCTACCTCGTGGTCGACGACAACGAGACGAACCGTCGGCTCCTCGTGGAGATCCTGGAGCGGAGGAACGCCGACGTCGTGGCCGTCGAGTCCGGGCCGGAGGCGCTCGAGCGACTCGACCGGGCGCACGAGCGCGGCGATCGGTTCGACGCGATCCTCCTCGACTACCAGATGCCGGCCATGAACGGCGTCGAGCTGGCCGAGGCGATCCGGCGCCGGCCGGACACCCGGTCGACCCCGCTCGTGTTGTTGACGTCGATCACCGCGCGCCGCGCCGACCTCCCGGCGGAGGTCGAGTTCGCCGACGTGCAGACGAAGCCGGTCCGGACGGAGCTCCTGCTGCGGGTCCTCGCCCCGGCGCGGTCCGCGGTTGATCGGGTCGCTCCGGACGTCCGGCCCGGCCCCCCGACGAAGGAGGCCGACCCCGCGCGATCCCTCCGCGTCCTGCTCGCCGAGGACAACCCGGTGAACCAGGGGGTCGCCGCGGCGATGCTCCGGAAGCGGGGGCACGTGGTCGACGTCGTCGCCGACGGCGAGAGCGCCGTCGAAGCGGTCCGCGAGCGGCCGTACGACGTCGTCCTGATGGACATGCAGATGCCGGTGCTCGACGGGCTCGAGGCGACGCGCCGGATCCGCGAGCTCGAGCGCGGCGCCGCCTCGACCCCGATCGTCGCGCTGACGGCCCACGCGATGAAGGGGTACCGCGAGCGGTGCCTCGAGGCGGGGATGGACGACTACGTCACGAAGCCGATCCTCGCGGCCGACCTCGACCGCGTGCTCGACGCGGTCGCGTGCACCGTCTCCTGAGCCCGGCGGATCCCGGGCCGGGGCCGCGAGACGACGCGAGGGCGCCGGCCGCGGCGGCCGGCGCCCTCGTCGGCGCGGTCGTCTCGATGCGGAGGCTCAGCCGCTCGCCGGGTCGTAGCGGAGCTTCCGCCCCGTCTGGCGCCCGAGCTTCTTGACGCGGCCCGCCTCGGCGCTGACGAACTCCGCGCGGGCGGCCATCTCCTTGGCCCGCTCGCTCGTCGGCGCGAGCTCGAGCGCGGCCTCGGCGATCTCGCGCGACTGCGGGTACGAGCCGCGGTGCATGTAGAACGACGAGAGGTCGACGTAGGCGTCGACGGCCGCGTCGACGGCGGTCTCGCGAGCCTGCTGCGCGCGGAGCCGCTGCTGGACCGAGCTCTCCCCGTCGTCGATGACGTGGTCGAGCAGGCCGATCGCCTTCTCGTAGTCCTTGATCGCCTTCTCGAACGACTGCCTGGCCGCCGAGCCGGACTTCTGGAGGGCGGTGAGGTTCCGCTTCTCCGCCCGCTTCAGGTACTTCTCCGCGTCGGAGAGCCGGCGGTCCGACTGCGACGTCGACACCAGCCGGAGGCCCTCCGCGTCTCCTTCGACGATCGGCTCGGGCTCGCCGATGTCCGCGTGGAGCCGCTCGACCAGACCGTGGGCCGAGGTCGCGGCCTCGGTCTCCGGGAACTCGGTCAGGACCCGGCCGGCGAGCCGCCGCGCGACGGCCCGGTCGCCCGACGCGAGCGCGCGATCCGACTCGCGGGTGAGCTGGCCGGCGTACGATTCGCGCCCCTGCTCCAGCGTCAAGAGCGCCTCCTCCTCGAGCGAGGCGTCGAGTTCGACGACCCGCGCCATCTCGAGTTCGGCCGCATCGAACAGGCCGTCCTCGATCGCCCCCCGGGCGAGGTCGAGGCGATCGGCCGCCGTGAGGGACGCGTCGCTGGATCGGGCGAGGTACCAGGAGATCGGGTCGACCTGGTCCTTGCGGAGGGTCCGCAACTCGGTCTCGCCCGCGGCCAGGAAGACGATCTGCTCGGCGTCGGTCGCCTTCACCGACCCTTCGACGGTCGTCCCGTCGGCGAGGTTGACGTGGCCGGGCGAGACCGGGAGGTCGAGCGAGGTCGCCTCCTCGACGGTCGAGCAGCCGACGGCGACGGACAGAGCCGCGAGCGCGGCTCCGAAGGAGCGCAGGATCCGCATGTCAGTGATTCCAGTCAGAGAGAACGGAAGAGTGGGCCCACCCGCCTGCACCATACCCCAGGTTCGGGCTAGATTGGACGTCCGTTCGCCAGCGACGAATCGGGAGAACCGCATGATCGGCAAGGAACGGGCGTTCCACGCGCTCCTGATGCTCTCGTGGACGATTCCTGCGTCGCCCGCCGCGATCGCGGCCGACCCGGACCCGGCCCGGCACGCCCGAGAGCTCGCGCACCGCTACATCATCGTCGACGGACACGTCGACGTCCCGATCCGCCACTACCGGGAGGACGCGGACGTCGGGGGGCGGCTCGAGGTCGGCGAGTTCGACCACCCGCGGGCGGTCGAGGGGGGGCTCGACGCGCCGTTCATGTCGATCTTCACGCCGGCGTCGTTGCAGTCGAAGCCGGGCGAGTCGAAGGCGTTCGCGCTCCGCCTGATCGACTACGTGCAGGCGATAGCCGCGCGGCACCCGTCGAAGTTCATGCTCGCCTCGTCGGTGGCGCACGTGCGGGGCGCCAAGGAGGCGGGGAAGATCGCGCTCCTCATGGGCATGGAGAACGGTTCGCCGATCGAGGACGACGTCGAGAACGTCGACCTCTTCCGCCGGAAGGGGATCTCGTACATCACCCTGACCCACTCCAAGGACAACGCGATCTGCGATTCGTCGTACGACGACACCCGGACCTGGAAGGGGCTCAGTCCGTTCGGGCGCGAGGTCGTGGCGCGGATGAACGACGTCGGGATCGTCGTCGACGTCTCGCACGTCTCCGACGACACGTTCTTCCAGGTGATGGAGCTGTCGCGGGCGCCCGTCTTCGCGTCGCACTCGTCGGCGCGGAAGTTCACGCCCGGGTTCGAGCGGAACATGAGCGACGAGATGATCCGCCTCCTCGCGGAGAAGGACGGGGTGATCATGGTGAACTTCGGGTCGTCGTTCCTCGACGGCGAGTTCCGCGAGAGGAGCGACGCGGCCCGGGAGCGGGAGCGGGAGCTCGCCCGGGAGAGCGGCCTCGAGGCCGGCTCGCCGGAGCTGCGAGCGTGGATCCGGAAGCACCGGGCCGAGAACCCGCTGGAGGTGGTCGACGTCTCGGTCGTCGCCGACCACATCGACCACGTCGTCTCGCTGGTCGGGGTCGACCACGTCGGGTTCGGCTCCGATTTCGACGGCGTCGGACCGACCCTGCCGCGCGGGCTCGAGGACGTGTCGCGCTACCCGAACCTCATCCGGCTGCTGATCGAGCGCGGGTACTCCGACGACGACATCGAGAAGATGTGCTCGGGGAACGTGCTGCGCGTGATGAGCGCGGTCGAGCGGATCGCCGCCGAGACGGGGGCGGGCGGCGGCTGAGGCGGGTCAGGAATCGTCCCGAGCCTCCGGCGCGCCGATCTCCTTCGGCTTGCCCGGCGTCTCCTCCGGCGGGACCGTCCGGCAGACGCCGTCCTCGCACTCGGCGTGACGCCCGGCGAGACGATCGGCGATCCGCGGGCCGAACACGCGGAGCAGCACGCCGGCCGCGACGACGCCGACTCCGGCGATCGCGTGCCCCTGTGCCAGGACCAGGACTCCCGCCACCAGCAGGAGGTTCGGTAAGGTTCAGCAGAAGAACGAGTGGAACATCGTCCGCTCCTCATGGCCCCGGCGCGGGGCCGTTCGCAAGGATGCCACGCCATGACGCGCGTTTCCTCCCTCTCCCCGATCGTCACGGCGCTCGCCGTCGCCGCCGCCGCCGGCCTCCTTGCGGCGGGCGTCGGCTACGACGACACGCCGTTCCTCCCCGGCGGCGAGTGGCGGGTCCACGACGGGCGCCGGCCGCCGCCGCCGGTCGTCGCGCCGGGCCGGACGCCCGGGGCGCCGCCGTCGGACGCGGTCGTGCTGTTCGACGGCTCGAGCCTCGACGGCTGGGAGGCGACGAAGGGCGGGCCCGCGCGGTGGAGGCTCGTCGACGGGGCGATGGAGGTGAACGGCACCGGGTCGATCCGGACGACCCGCGGGTTCGGCGACTGCCAGCTGCACGTCGAGTGGCGGGCGCCGGCGGAGGTCGAGTCGTCGTCCCAGGGGCGCGGCAACAGCGGCGTCTACCTGATGCAGCGGTACGAGGTGCAGGTGCTCGACTCGTACGACAACGTCACGTACGCCGACGGCCAGGCGGCCGCGATGTTCGGTCAGCGCCCGCCGGCGGTGAACGCATGCCGCGCGCCGGGGGAGTGGCAGACGTACGACATCGTCTTCCGCCGCCCGCGGTTCGCGGACGACGGCGCGGTCGCGGAGCCGGCCCGGCTGACCGTGCTCCACAACGGGGTCCTGGTCCACGACGCGGCTCCGTTCCTCGGCGCGACCCGCCACAAGGAGGTCGCCCGGTACGAGCCGCACGAGGACGCGCTGCCGCTGCAGTTCCAGGACCACGGCAACCCGGTCCGCTTCCGGAACGTCTGGGTGCGGCCGCTGGAGTGACGGGGCGTCAGCGCCCGTTCCCCGCCACCTCGAACCACGCCCGGTCGTCCCGCGGCGCCGTCGCGCGCGAGACCGCGACCAGCACGATCGCGTTCAGGACGAGGCCGTACAGCCCCTCGTGCAGCGGCCACGGCTTCCAGTCGGGCCGGACGGGCGCGGAGAGGACGAGGTTGACGGCGGCGCCGGCGAGGAGGCCGGCGAGCACCCCGGGACCGGTGGCGCGCCGCCAGCAGAGGGTCGCGACGACGGCGGGGGCGAACTGCGTCACCGGCCCGTACGCGAGGAGCAGGAGGCCGACGAGGCTCCCCTCGTACGCGATGGCCAGCGCGTAGCTCGCGACCATCACCAGGACGACGACGACGCGGATCAGGTTCCGCTCGCCGGAAGGGGTGGGACGGAGGCCGCCGGAGGTGACCAGCCCGTCCCGGACCGCGATCGACGCCGCGGCGTGCGCCATCGCGTCCCCCGACGACATCGACGCCGCGAGCGCGCCGGCGCAGAACAGCCCGACCAGGAACGGCGACAGGTCGAGGTTCACCAGCAGGTGGGGGACGATCTGGTCGGGCCGCGCGGGCGCGACCTCGAACAGCACGCCGGAGAACCCGATGATCAGGAGCGGCAGGAGGAAGAGCTGGAACGTCGGGTAGAGCACGACCGTGCGGCGGATCGTCCGGTCGTCCTTCGCCGTGAACGCC
>JBICIB010000552.1:0-13737 GCA_043101415.1 Planctomycetota bacterium JB042
GACGCCCGTCACCCCGTTGCTCGCGGAATGGCCGTTCGACACCGACGGGTCGACGATCCACGCCTGCAGGAAGAGCTGGACCGCGGACGGCACGTTCGTCGGGAACGACGTCGCGACGGTGACCCGGCCCGACCCCGTCGGAAGCGGGAACGCGACGACCCCCGGCGCCGGAATCAGCGTCCCTCCGAGGAACGGTACCTCGGCGGCGCTCGTCCCGGCGATCAAGGCCCAGATCGAGCCGTCGAGGACGTGGTCGAGGTGAAGCTCCACCTCCGTGCCGGCCGGGAGAGTCCCCACGGCCCAGAGCGCCGGGGGACCGTGCAGTCCGTCCTTGGCGTGACCGAGGTTCGTCCACGGCGTGTCGAGGTCGAAACCGGCCGTGCCGTGAGCGGGGATGCCGTCGCCGACGGTGAAGAAGCCGCCTCCGACGTACAGCCGCTTCTCGAGTTCGTCGCCGTACAGCGCGAGCGCCCCTCCTTGAACGCCGCCGCCGACCGCCTGCCACGCCGCGCCGTCGTACCGGGCGAGCCCCTTGCGCGGATCCGCCCAGTTGAAGAACAGGTCGCCGCCGGCGTACAGGTCCCCGTCGAGAACCTCGAGCGTCCGCACGTACTGGCCGGTGAGCGAGGCGTTGAAGGCGGAGAGACTCTGCCCGTCGTACCGCGCGATCCGGTGCGCCGGCGCCCCGCCGGCCTGCGTGAACGTGCCGCCGACGATCAGGTCCCCGTCGTGGACGGCCAGCGCGTAGCCGCTTCCGTTCAGCCCCCCGGCGACGGTCTGGAACGAATTGCCGTCCCACGCGAGCAAGTGGCCGTACGAGACGTAGGAGCCCGTGAGGTACAGCTTGCCGTTGTACGACTGCAGGTCGTACGCCTGCCCGAAGACCGAGCCGCCGAACGTCTCCCAGGACGATCCGTTCCAGCGCCGCGGCTGCCCGAGGCCCGCCGCGTACAACGTCCCCTGGTGGATCTCGAACGTCCCTCCGCCGCCGAACATGCTGGTCCAGGTCGAGCCGTCGTATCGCGCCGTGCCGGACATCGGCTGCCCATCGATCTTCTGGAAGCTCCCGGTGACGATCAGGTCGTCCTGGAACACGATCGCCTCGTCGAGGTTCCCATCGATCTCGGCGATCGGTTGCCAATCGCCGTCCTCGAGAACGGCCAGTCGGCTGACGTAGTTCCCGCCCGCCTCGAGGAAGCCTCCCAGGACGACCAGCTTCCCGCGCCAACGCAGCATGTCGGCGAAGCCGCCCGTCCCGAGCCCTTTCCCGAGACCGTGCCATTCGGCGCCGTCGTAGGCCGCGATGCTGTGAGACACGACCGGTCCGCCGACCGAGAAGTCGTCCCCCGCCACCGAGAACTCACCACCGACCACCAACCGCTGATCGTGGATGGTCATCGCGATCGCCGTCGTGGAGAGGTCGCTCCCGGCCACGCCGCCGACGTAGGACCACTGCGCGCCGTCCCAGCGGGCGACCTTCGGCGCCGAGGTGAACGTCCCGTCGGCCTGCTCGACCGACGAGAAGTCGCCGCCGACGAACAGGCTCCCCTGGAAGGTCTGCAGCGAGTAGACGTCCGTGCTGATCGTCGAGTCCGGGATTCCCCCGCCGAGAGAACTCCAGGTGTTCCCGTCGAACGCGGCGATCTTCTCCACCGGCATCGTCCCCGCCAGCTGGAGATTGCCGCCCGCGACGAGCTTTCCCTGGAACTCCTCCAACGCGAACACGCTGGTCCCGACCGGCCCGGGGAGACCGCCTCCGACCGACGTCCACTGGACGCCGTCCCAACGGGCGAGGTTCGCGCAGGGGACGTTGCCCGCGTGGCTGAACTCGCCGCCGAGGTAGAGCGCGCCGTCGCCCCCGACGTGCAGCGAGAGGCCCTTCGGCTCCCACGGCCCGGTGACGCCGCCGCGGACCGCATGCCACTGTCCTCCGTCCCACCGAGCGACGCCGATCGACTGGATGGACGACCCGACGCGATCGAACCAGCCGGCGGCATACAGGTCGCCCTGATACA
This sequence comes from Planctomycetota bacterium JB042, assembly GCA_043101415.1. Classification (GTDB taxonomy): domain Bacteria; phylum Planctomycetota; class B15-G4; order B15-G4; family JADJEK01; genus JAUIEL01. The sequence continues at coordinate 2,016 of JBICIB010000552.1, forward strand.
CCGCGAGATCGAACACGAGCGGGTCGCCGTACGAGAGGTCGAGGCCGGCGCCCAAGGCGTTCCACGTGTTCCCGTCGAACCGGGCGATCCCCGAGGCGGGGGTCCCGCCGGCGATTCCGAACGACCCGGCCACGACGAGGTCGCCCTGATACTCGACGAGGGCCCTCACGTCGCCGTTCACTCCGCCCCCGACCGGCTGCCAGTGCTCGCCGTCCCAGAGGGCGACGTGCTGGAGTTCCCGACCGTCGGTGAGGAAGGTCGTCCCGCCCGCGACGAGCTGCCCGTTCCACGTCCCGACCCCCCAGACCCGTCCCGGGAGTCCGGGCAGGTCGAACTCGTCGGACCACGCACCGGTGTCCGCGGCGTCCGCCTCACGCGAGGACGCGCCGGTCAGCAGAGCGGCGGCGAGGAGCGGGAGGATCTCCCGCTTCGAGAGTCGACGGACGATGGACATGGGAGCGCTCCGAGATTCTCACGATCTCTCCGCCCATGCGCCGTCCGGCGCCGAGACCGGTCAGGATCGTCGCGGCGTCAGTTCCCGCCGCCGCCGCGCACCAGCTCGCGGTGGAGGAACCCGCGCGCGAGGTCCCAGGAGCGGCCCATCTGCCGCTCGGTCTTCCCGAGGACCGAGCCGGCCTCCTGCAGGGTCAGTCCGGCGAAGACGTGCAGCTCGACGACCCGCGACAGCTCGTCGTCGCGCTCGGAGAGCCGCCCCATCGCCTCGTCGAGCGCCAGGAGGTCGAGCTCGTCCCGCTCGAACGCCGCCAGCGCCTCGTCGAGGACGACTCGCGAACCCGAGCCCCCACGCTTGCCGGCCCGCTTCGCCCGCGCATGGTCGACGAGGACGTGGCGCATCGCCCGCGCCGCCACCCGGAGGAAGTGGCTCTTCCCCTCCCACTCGCGCTCGGCGTCGCCGCCGATCCGGAGCCACGCCTCGTGCACCAGGGCCGTCGTCTGGAGCGTCTGCGCGCGCCGCTCGTGCCGGAGATGACGGCTGGCGATCGAACGGAGCTCCTCGTAGAGCAGCGGCAGCAGCTCGTCCCCGGCGGCGAGGTCCCCGTCGCCCATGCGCCGGAGCAGCCGCGTGGCCCGTGCTTCGGAGGGATCGGCCATGGACCGGAGAGTAACCCGTTTCCGGACGGGCCGCCCGCTCTCGCTGCGCCACGATGGCCCGCTCCCGGAGTTTCGTCAGCTCCGACCGACGCCTCGGCTCAGTCCGGACCCGCTTCGCCGAAGATCGACGATGCGGGGCGCCGCGAACCGACGTCCGACGCCGGCTCCGCATTGGCGGCCCGATTCAGCTCGCGCATCGGGCGCGTCAATTGGAGGAGAAACTCGAAGGCGAGCACGGCTCGCGATCCGGCGGGCCTCGCGGGACCCACGGCGGCAGCCCGCCCCTCCTCGCGCTCCAGGCTCAGCAAGAAATCATAGTATTTCAACGACTTAGGAAGACGTTCGGGCTCGACTCGACCCTCGGGGACCATGGTGCCCGCCTCCGTGCGACTCGACAGGAATCTTCTTTCTTGATAGAGAGAGGAGCGGGAGATCGGCGCCATTTTTCGGTGCCGTTCGCCGGAATCTCGCGTGGGCGGCACGGTGATCGCCGCTTCGCCCGCCGACCGTCCGAGACCGCGCCCCGGGGGACCTCTCACCATGTCCGACTCGCCGCCGCCCCCCACGGGCGTCGATTTCACGATCAAACTGAACGAACTCGACGTCACGCGGGCGGTGGAACAGGCGGCGATCGTCTCGAGCCTGCTCGCAGGCCGAGGGCTCCGCACGAACCGTTCCCATCGGACCGAGAGATCCCCCGGACGACGCCGTCGAAACCGCGAACGACCTCAGCCGAAGTCCGCGTACGAGATCGGGGGGAAGTTCCTCCTCGGGGCACTCGACCACGCGCCGTGCCACGGACGCATCGTCCACCTCGACCGAGAACGGACCAACGGTAAGCGGGCTCTCGAAAGAGACATCGGCCGAATGGTGGGGCACGGGGACGACTGGAGGCTCGACTTCGTCGTCAGCCCCATCGACGGTGTCCGCGATCTCCTCGAGGGGCGCGACAGCGGCTCGGTCTCGATCGTGTCCGGGGGTCCGGCCGGCGTGTTCGAGCCTTCGCATCCAGATCTGCGGGAAGGCCAGATCGGCCACGCCAACCGCTACCTGTTGACCGTCGTTCCCCCTCACCGCGGCGGAGTCGACGACCCAGAGGGCCTCGTGAAGGAGATCGGTCGCGACCTTCCCTCCGAGGCGTACGCGCCGCGAGAGTTCCTCAGTCGATCGGCCATCCTGAGCCGCGTCCGCTCGCTCGTGGAAGGGACGAAGGCGCCCGCCGAGATGACGGTGGCGACGATCCTGCCCACTCGTCCGGCGAAGAAGGGAGAGAACCGCGACCTCACGCCGATCATCGGCGACGTTGCCCGCACACGGTCGCACTGCGGATCGTCGGTCATGGCGGCGATCCAGACCTTCTACTCGACGCTTGGTGTCGACGCGTACCTCGGCGTCGTCCGGCGGACGCACGCCGTTCTGATCGCCGCGAGTTCGCACTCGATGCGCGGCGGGTTCGTGGCCTTCCCGATCGACGAGTCGGGCAAGGTCATCGCGCGACCGTTCACCGCCGCCGACTTCCTGACGACGACGATAGCGGACGCGCCCGTCGACCTGTTCGTCGCGGCGACCGGGATCAGCGAGACACTCGTGCTCGAGGGAGTCCGGTTTCGAGACCGGTCCAGCGTGGCCACCCACACGCTCTGCCTTCGCTCCCGCACCCGGTCGTCCCGGCTCATCAAGCACCAGCACGACCTCGATCGAAAGAGGTTCCACATGCTCGACCGTCGCTCGACGAAGACCCTTTCGTTCGAGAGCGTGCTCGACTCGCTCGAGAAGTACGTCCGCACCAACGCGTGAGTTGGTCGGTCAGGTCTCAGGAGAGATCTGCCTCCGCACGAGCCGACCGATGAGCCCGAGATCTCGAGAGTAGCGGCGCTGAGCCGTCCTCTGGGCACGACACCCGGCGACCACGCGGTAGTCGTCCATCGACGCCCGGCCGAGGGCTACGTCGAGCGCCACCGACACTCGTGAGGAGACCTGATCCCGGACCTCCTCCAAGATGCGGTGCGCTTCCCCGGCCGCCTCGCGGCGGCGGCTCACCTGGGTGGCGGCACCCGCAGTGGCGTCGATCTCGAACGGGTCGACACAGATCTCCCACGTCCGCCTCGTCGCAAGCGAGAGCCGAGCGTGGCGGATGCTCGCCCCGAGGTAGGCGCGGAGGCGCCTCACGCTGGAGGCCGACGCCATGATCCCCGGCCGACCCTCGGACCACGCGAACCAGGCGCCGCACACGGCAGTCTGCACCGGGTCGTCCGGCCCATCGACGCCGTGAGCGGCAACCTCGAGGATCTTCACGAGCCTCCCCTCCCGATCTCTGCAGGTGCGGGGCGGATGCGCAGGGCCGTGGTCAGTCTCACTCATCGCTCAGCAGTCCGGCGAAGTGGTCCATGATCCGGATCGCGGCCGCCTCGATGACCGCCGTCGCCTCGCTCCAGGAAAGCCGGGTTCTCCCGTGCGGGCCGTCCGGGACACGCAGGAACTTCTCCTGGATCGTCCGGACGAGGGACTGGCCGGTGCACCCGTCCTCGGCGAGTTGCACGACGTACCGCGCCGTCCAGTCGAGCTGCTCGAGGTGCGAGCGGTAGAACTGGGGGTGGTCCTCTTGCATGCGCCGGAGGCGGGCCAGGACCTCGCTCGTGGTCATGGTGGGCATCTTCTTCGTCTCCTCGGATCCCGGAGGTCTTGCACGAAACGCGGGTCCGCCGATATGCGGCGTACCGTGCGAAGGTGACACGCGGATGCGGACCGTCTCATCCGCGCGGAGTGACCACCGATCGGAAACGTCATCGTTTCCTTCCGTCTCGATCAGGCGACCATCGGAAATCCGAGACGAGGTCGACCCGGATCGGGGGGTAAGGGCACCGAAGCAGTCGCCATTGCGACCACGTGTGCGTCGATCCGCGTGAATTCCGAGAGCCCGCTTCGGTGAATCGACACGAATTCGAGGCGCTCATTATTTTCGGCGTCCCCCATTCTCCGGTCGCACCCTCGACCAAGAAACCCGCGCTACGCTGAGGCGATGAACGCCGTCCCCGCCCTCGCCGTCCTCCTCGCGGGCGCGCTCGCCGCCGCCGATCCGGTCGTTCCGCCGGCGGCTCCCGACGAGCTCCCCGACGACCTGCCGGTCCTCGAGTCGAAGGCGTGCGCCCTCTGCCACTCGAACTCGCCGCGGGCGAGCGCCATGCGCGACATGGAGGATCGGCCGATCTCGCCGCACCGGCTCTGGTCCGGGACGATGATGGCGAACTCGTCGCGCGATCCGCTGTGGAGGGCGGCGGTGGCGGCCGAGGTGCGGGCGACCCCATCGCGGAAGGCGGAGATCGAGCGGACGTGCCTCTCGTGCCACGCGCCGATGGCGCACCACGCCGGCGTGTTCGACGACCACCCTTCGCCGATGGACCTCCTGGACGACGACTCGCGCGCCGGCGAGCTCGCGCGCGACGGCGTCTCCTGCACCGTCTGCCACGGCATCACGCCCGAGGGGCTCGGGACCGACGCGAGCTTCTCGGGCGGCTACGTCCTCGACGACCGGCGGCGGCTGTTCGGGCCGCACGAACGGCCGTTCGTGATGCCGATGCGGGCGCACACCGGGTTCACGCCGACGCTCGGGACGCACGTCCTCGACTCCGAGCACTGCGCGACGTGCCACACCCTCGAGACCGACGCGCTCGACCCGGACGGAAACGAGCTCGGCGCCCGGTTCCTCGAGCAGGCGCCGTTCCTCGAGTGGAGGAACTCCTGGTTCGCGAAGCAGGTCGACGAGCGCGGGGAGCGGACGCGGACCTGCCAGGCGTGCCACGTCCCGACGATCGACGAGGACGGCAGCGAGATCTGGGCGCGGATCGCCCGCCACCCCGGCGGGGGCGACTTCCCGCCGACCGCCGCGCGCGACCCGTACGGCCGGCACCGGTTCGTCGGCGGGAACACCCTCGTCCTGCGCCTGCTGAAGGACCACCGCGACGAGCTTCGCGTCTGGGCGTCGGACCGCGTGCTCGACGAGACGATCGAGGCGACGCGCGAGCAGCTCCGGCGCGAGACGGCGGCGGTCGCGATCGAGGAGGTCCGCCGCGACGACGGCGCGCTGTCGTTCGAGGTCAGGGTCGTGAACCGGACCGGCCACAAGCTGCCGACCGCGCACCCGACCCGGCGCGCGTGGCTGCGGGTCGAGGTGAAGGACGAGGGCGGCGCGGTCGTGTTCCGGTCCGGCGCGGCCGACGCCGCCGGGCGGATCGTCGGCGCCGACGGCGCGCCGCTGCCGTCCGAACGCCGCGACGGCCCGATCGAGCCGCATCGGGACGTGATCCGCTCTCCCGACGAGGTGCAGGTCTGGCAGGCGGTGATGGCGGACGCGGACGGCGCCCCGACGCACGTCCTGCTGCGGGGGGTCGAGTGGCTCGTCGACGACCGACTCCTCCCGACCGGATGGTCGCCCGATCACCCGGACGCCGCGCGGACCGCTCCCGTGGGCGTCGGCGGCGACGACGACTTCACCGGCGGTTCGGATCGGGTGCGATTCGAGGTGGAGGTCGCGGCGGACGGACCGCTCTCGATCGAGGCGGCGCTCCTGTTCCAGCCGCTCTCCGCGCGGTGGGCGGAGGAGCTGTTCCGCTGGGACGACCCGGCGATCGAGCGGTTCCGGCGGATGTACGAGGCGGCCGACCGGACGCCGGAGGTCCTGGCGAGCGCGCGGGCCCGGGGCTGACCGAGGCGGTCCGGCCGCGCCGGGCCGCGCGCTCGGGCGTCCCTACTCCCGGACCTTCTGCCCCTCGGAGATCCGCCGCTCGGCCACGCGGTCCGCGGCCTCGGACGTCGTGATGCCATCCTCGCGGGCCTTCGCGAACACCTCCTTCAACGCGTGGTAGATGTTCTCGATCTTCGGCATCGCGCTCGACTCCTGGTATCCCCCCGGCTCGAACTCGCACGACACGTTGATGATCCCCCCCGCGTTGATCACGTAGTCCGGTGCGTACAGGATCTCCTTCTCCTGCAGCATCGCGGCGTGCCGCTCCTCGCCGAGCTGGTTGTTGGCGCAGCCGCCGACCGCCTTCGCCTTGAGGCGCGGGATCGTCGCGTCGTTCAGGACCGCGCCGAGCGCGCACGGGACGAAGACGTCGCAGTCGACGTCGTAGATCGAGTTCGGCTCGACGATCTCGGTCCCGTCGAGGTGGTCGCGCACCCACTGGAGGTTCTTCTCGTTCACGTCGGCGGCGACGACGACGCCGCCCTCCTTCCGGATCGCCTCGCAGAGCGGCTTCGCGACCGCGCCGATCCCCTGGACCGCGAACGTCTTCCCCGAGAAGTCGGCCGAGCCCCAGACCTCCTCGAGGCACGCCTTCAAACCGACGAACGTCCCGTGCGCGGTGTACGGCGACGGGTTGCCCGAGCCGCCGTTCTCGATCGACAGTCCGGAGACCCACTTCGTCGTCTCGCGCACGTGGTCGAGGTCCTCGATGCCGATGCCGACGTCCTCGGCCGTGATGTACTTCCCGCCGAGCGAGTCGATCAGCTTCCCCATCGCGTGGAACAGCGCCGGGCTCTTGTCGGTCGACGCGTTCCCGATGATCACGGCCTTGCCGCCGCCGAGCCCGGTCTGGGCGAGCGCCGACTTGTACGTCATCCCGCGCGAGAGCCGCATCACGTCGACCAGCGCCTCGTCCTCGCTCGCGTACGGCCACATCCGGAGACCGCCGAGCGCGGGCCCGAGCGTCGTGTCGTGGACGGCGACGATGCCGTGCAGTCCCGCGTCGGGATCGACCCCGCGCACGACCCGCTCCCAACCCTCGACCTTGATCTCGCTGATGTCGACCATCTCGAACCTCTGTTGCGCGCGACGGACCCACCTCGTGCGGACGGGCACCCGTGCCGCGTCCTCGCATCGTCTTCCTGGGTGGGGATCGGAAACGGAGCAGCATACAAGGCCGGGCGCCCCCCCGGCACGGACGAAAACGCCGGCCGATTCGTCGCACCCACCTAACCCCTTGCTCCACAACACTTCTCACTTCCCGTCGCGCCCGAGGTACTTCCGGTACGTCGGACGGGAGAGCAGCTTGTTCTGGATCACGTGGATCGCGGTCGCCACCTCGTGCGCGTCGGTGACGTGCAGCTCCGGCAGGTCGAAGAACCCGCCGGCGAGCCGGCCCGCGAGCTCCCAGCAGTCGGCCTCCGCCTCGGTCATGCCGCACTCGATCACGCGCGCGCGGTCGGCGGCGAGGGCGGCGGCCTCGTCGACCGGCGCCGCCGCGCCCTCCCCGCCGTCCGCCTCTCCGCCGTCGTCCTGCGCCGCCGCCCGGCTCCCCAGGAGGACCACTCCCGCCATCGACGCCAGGCGCAACGCGTCGCGTCGGGTCACTTCGCTGTCGCTCATCGCTTCGCTCCTCTTGCTCCATTCGTGCGGTCGACCGACTCCTCCCGCTCCCGGGGCGAGGCCGCCGGCCGTCGAGTCCCTACGATCCCCATCCAGTGTCATGACGCCGATCCTCGAGACGACCGACCTCTCCAAGACGTACGGCGCCGTGCGGGCGCTGGACGGAATCGATCTCTCGCTCGCGCCGGGGGAGATCCTCGGCTTCGTCGGGCCGAACGGCGCCGGCAAGTCGACGTTCATGAAGATCCTGCTCGGCGTCTGCCGGCCGACCCGCGGCCGGGCGCGCGTGTTCGGCGTCGACGCGGTCGAACGCTCGATCGACGTCCGCGCCCGCGTCGGCTACCTCCCCGGCGACCTCGGCGTCTACCGGAACCTCACCGGACGCGGGTTCCTCGAGTTCTGCCTCTCGTTCCACCCGGGCGCGGACCGGGTCCGCGCCAGCGACCTCGCCGAGCGGTTCGGTCTGCCGCTCGGCCAGCGCGTGAAGGGGTACTCGACCGGGATGCGCCAGAAGCTCGGCCTCGTCCAGGCGCTCGCGGTCGGCGGGGAGCTCCTGCTGCTCGACGAACCGACGAAGGGGCTCGACCCGACGAGCCAGGTGCTCTTCCTCGACCTCCTCCGCGAGGAGAACGCCGCCGGACGTTCGATCCTCCTCTCCTCGCACGTGCTGGAGGAGATCGAGCGGACCTGTCACCGCATCGTCTTCATCGAACGAGGGCGGCTGATCGACCCGGGCGTGATCGACGCCGCGCGGGAGCGGTTCCGGCGCGAGCTCCGCGTGACGTTCGACGCGGGCGCGAACCCGGACCTCGCCACCGTCCCCGGCGTGCGCGACGTCGTCCGGCAGCGCGACCGGGTCGTGCTGCACCTCGACGGACCGCTCGGCCCCGCGCTGGCGCGCCTCGCCGAGCTCGACGTCCGGTCGATCGAGTACAACCGCCCGAGTCTCCAGGACGTCTACCGCGAGGTCTACCTCGGGCGAGAGGAGGGGGCCGGATGATCGTCGCCCGCACGCTCCGCGACGACTGGTGGAAGGTCCTCGCGTACACCGGCATCCTCGTCTTCAACCTGGTGGCGACCGTGCTCGCGTTCCCGACGTTCGAGAAGAACTGGGCGGCGATCACGAACCTGATCCCGGACTTCATCGGCTTCGTCAAGGACGCGATGAACCGCATGCTGGAGGGGGCGGGCGGCGGGAAGCTCTCGGTCTTCCTCGGGATCAACCACTTCTTCAAGGGCGCGAACGTGATCGGTCCGGCGGCCGCGATCGTCCTGGCGCTCGGGACGGTCGTGCGCGAGGTCGAGCTCGGCACGATCGGGATGCTCCTCGCCCGGCCGGTGCGGAGGCGACGGCTCCTCGTCGGCTGGGCGACGGTGCACCTCCTCGAGCTGATCGTCCCGGTCCTCGCCACCACGCTCCTGCTCCCGATCCTCACGACGCGGCTGCTCGACCGCGAGATCGAGCTCGTCCCGTTCCTCCTCTCGTCGCTCCACGGCGCCGCGTTCATCACGCTCGTCTACGCGATGTCGCTGCTGTTCGCGGTCGCCTTCGCGGAGCAGATCAAGGTCGCGGCGGCGGCGGGCGGCGTGTGCATCCTCTCGTTCATGCTCTACTTCATCGACGCGACGCGGCCGTTCACGATCTACGACCTGTCTTCGATCGAGATCTACATGGACGTCCTCCAGGGGAACGGCTTCCCGTGGGGCGCGTTCGCCACCTGCCTCCTCCTCGCCGCCGGGTGCTTCGTCGCCGCCGTGAAGCTGTTCGAGTCGAAGGATTACTGACAACGGTCCTTCGCCCGCCGACGCGACGGTCGGCGAGACTCCGACAAGACGGTGAAGGGAGCGAGAAGTCTCGCGATCTCCTCGATCGCCGAGGAACCCGTCGCCGCGGGCGCACGTCGAACTGTCCCTTCCCCCCCGCTCGTGACCGTGACCGACAAACCCCCGAAGGAACAGAGGAGAGCAGAAGTGATGAAGTCGACCTGCGTCGGATGGAAGGCCGGTCTCGCGACCGTGCTCGTGGGCGCGCTCGCGTGGACCGCGTCGGCGGTGATCGTCAGCGGAAAGACGTTCGGGAAGTGGGACCTGCCGGCGAGCACGTCGTCGGGCGGGTTCGCGGAAGGCGCGCTGCTCGACTCGGGCGGCGCGACCGTCTTCAAGATGAAGGCGAAGCTCGCGGAGACGCCGAGCCCGTCGCTCTCGATGCGGCAGGGGACGATGAACGGCGTGCTCGACAACGGTTCGGGGACCCTCTACCCGATCTACGGCGTCTCGGGGAAGTGGAAGGCCCTGGCGCTCTCCGGCGAAGGATCGTTCGAGGCGGTCATCACGCGGCAACGCTCCCCGCTCGGCCCGGTCGCCGTCATCGGCAAGATGGCCGGCAAGTTCTCGGACCCGCCGTCCTCGCCGAACCAGGTCGGCAAGTACAAGGGAGAGTGGAAGGCGGACCTCTGAGGATTCCGCTCCCCGCACCCTGCGTCGCGTGGCCGTCCGCTCCCCCCCGCGGACGGTCACGCTTTTCTCGTGTCGACCGTGGCCGCGGGCGCCCGGGTTTCCCGGTCGCGGACGGCCGGGGCCGATACGCTGGACCACCGCACCGACGACGATCGACGACGGAGACCGGCATGTTCCCGCGACGCTTCCCGACCCTCGGACTCCTTTGGCTCTCCCTGCTGGCCCTCGTCGCGACGCCGACGTTCGCGCGGACGGACGGCTATCGCCTCCCGCCGGACGACGTCACCGCGATCGTCGACGCGCCGGCCACGCCGCGGGTCACGCTCGCCCCCTCGGGGGACCGGCTGCTGCTGGCCCGGAGCGGCGCGCTGCCGACGCTGGCCGACCTCGCGCGGCCGATGCTCCGGCTGGCCGGGATGCGGATCGACCCCGCCGCCCGCGGACCGTTCCGCACGTCGTGGATCGACGCCCTCGAGGTCGTCGACGTCGCGACCGGCGACACCCGGACGCTCGACGTCGGGGACGGCCCGCGCCGCTTCGGAGGGGCGTCGTGGTCGCCCGACGGGACGCGCGTCGCGTTCACCCGGACGACGGGGCGCGGGACCGAGCTCTGGATCGCCGACGCGGCGACCGGCGCGGCGCGGAGACTCGTCGGCCCCCGCCTGAACGGAGTGCTCGGCGACGCCGCGTCGTTCCTGGGCGGCTCGGACCTGCTGCTGGTGAAGCTCGCTCCGGACGACGCCGGACCGCCTCCCGCTCCCCCCGCGGTTCCGACCGGCCCCCTGGTGCAGGAGACCGCCGGCCGCGCCGCGATGAACCGCACCTATCAGGACCTCCTCGTCACGCCGCACGACGAGGCGCTCTTCGCGCACCACGCGACCAGCCGGATCGCCGTCGTGTCCGTCGCCGGGGAGGTCTCGCCGATCGGTCCGACGGGGATGTACGCCGCCGTCGAAGGCGCGCCGGACGGAGACCACCTGCTCGTGACGCGGATCGATCGCCCGTTCTCGCGCGCCGTCCCGGTCGGCCGCTTCGCGCGGACGGTCGAGGTCTGGGACCGGGACGGGCGGGTCGTGAAGCGGATCGCGTCGCGCGGGGTCGCGGACGAGGTCCCGATCGGCGGCGTCCCGACCGGGCCCCGGTCGATCGAGTGGGTCCCGACCGAGCCCGCCACCCTCGCCTGGTTCGAGGCGCAGGACGGCGGGGACCCGAAGGCCGACGCCGAGCATCGGGACCACCTGTTCGTGTCGCCGGCCCCGTTCGATCGGACGGAGGTCGTGGCGCGCACGGAACACCGCGCCCGCGGGGTCGCCTGGACCGAGCGGCGCGGGACGGCGCTCCTGTCGGAGTACGACCGGGACCGCCGGTGGACGACGACGCGCCGGTTCGACTGGCTCGATCCGAGCGCGCCGGGACCCGTCGTCGACGACCGCTCGATCCGCGACCGGTACGGCGACCCCGGAGACCCGGTGCGGAGGACGCTCCCCCACGGCGCGCGGGTGGCGCGGGTCGACGGCGGCGCCCTCTGGCTCGCGGGGGCCGGCGCGGGGCCGGAGGGAGAGCGTCCCTTCCTCCGGCGCCTCGATCTCGAGTCGCTCGACGCGACGGAGGTGTTCCGGTCGCCGCTCGAGACGCACACGTCGTTCGTCGGGTTCTCCGGGGACGGCGCGGTGTTCCGGGTCGAGTCGGCGACCCGGCCGCCGAACTGGGCGTTCGGGACGACGTCGGGAGACGAGCTGCGATTCCTGACGTCGTTCGAGGACCCGCACCCGCAGCTCACGGGGATCC
>JBICIB010000553.1:0-2579 GCA_043101415.1 Planctomycetota bacterium JB042
GTGTGCTCTTCCGATCTGTCCACGAGAGTCGAGGGAAACGATGCCGTATCGTAGCGGACGGCGCGCCGCCCGGACGTTTCGGCGCCGACAACCTCTCGCGCGCGCGGCGGTCCTCTCCGATCCCGATCGAACCTCGGCTCGCCGGTCCGGCCCCGGCTTCGCTATCGTCGGCGCCGCCCGACCCGGAGAATGCCATGAGCACGACGCCACCCGAGGAGCGGCCGCGCGCCGCCACGGTCGACCTGAGCGACGAGGAGGGCGTCCGGCAGGTCCTCGTCCAGAGCGTCCTCGGCCTGTGGGAGGTCGTGAACGACCTCACCCGGCTGCGTCCGTCGAGGCGGGAGCGGTACCGCGTGACGATCTTCGGCTCGGCGCGCACGAGGCCCGGCACGCCGGAGTACGAGGCGGCCCGGCGGACGGCGCGGGAGCTCGTCGAGCTGGGCTGCGACATCGTGACCGGCGGCGGCCCCGGCATGATGCAGGCCGCCAACGAGGGCGCGGCGGACGCCGGCGCGCCGGAGCGAAACCGGTCCCTGGGGATCCGCGTCGAGCTGCCGTTCGAGCAGCAGGCCAACCCGTTCGTCGAGCAGTCGTTCGAACACCGCACGTTCTTCACCCGGCTGCATCACTTCGTGCTCGCCAGCGACGCGTTCATCGTGGCGCCGGGGGGCATCGGCACCGTCCTGGAGGCGATGACGATCTGGCAGCTGCTCCAGGTGGGGCACCTCGAGGGCGCGCCGCTGATCTTCGTCGGGCGGATGTGGCCCGGCCTGGTCGAGTGGGCCCGCGGCACCATGATGGCCGCCGATCCGCCGCTCGCGAACGCCGAGGACATGGCGATCCCCCGGTGCGTGCCCGGTCCCGACGAGGCGATCGCGATCCTCCGCGAGCACCGGGAGAAGTGGCTGGCCGACGCGCCCGGCTGAACCGCGGGAATCTTCGCGGAAGGTGGCGGACGGGCCGCCCCGGTTCCGTCCGGACGGGCGTCCACCGAACCGCCGACCCGGAGAACGACCATGAAGACCCCCGCCCGCGCCGCCCTCGCGCTCCTCTCCCTCGCCCTCTTCGCCGCCTCCGCCGACGCGCAGGCCGTCTTCCGGAGCTCCTCGACGGTCCGGAGTTCGAGCTTCGGCGCGTCGTTCGGCGGCGGGAGCGCCGGGTCCGGGTTCGGCTTCTCGTTCGGTTCGAGCGCCCGCTCGTCGCGGACGTCGGTCTTCGGCACGACGTCGGTCGGCGGGGTCCGGGTCGGGACGCCGCGTCCGGTCGTCGTGTCGCCGATCGTGATCCCCCGGCCGGCGGCGACGGGCCCCGGGACGTGCCGGTCGGCCCCGAAGGGCGCCTTCGCGGGCGCCGGGTCCGCCTCCCGCGCCCCGAAGACCGTCGGCAAGACCGTCACCAAGACCGTCGTGAAGCCGAACGGCCGCGTGATCACGAAGACCGTCGTCCAGCCGAAGCGGAAGGCGTCGGGCGGTCGGAGGCGGTGACCCGACGGGCGGCCGCGGCGGGGCGCGGAGGGGGGGTACGATCGGCGCCTCGCTCCCGCGCCCCGGACCTCGCCATGATCCCCGCCGCGTCGCTCCTCGCCCTCCGCTTCGCCCCGCCCCCCGCCGCGTCCGCGGGCGCCGAACGGAGGCCACGGTGAACCGACTCTTCCTGCTCCCCGGCACGACGAGGCGCGACCCGGCGGTCGACGCCTGGATGGACGCCCGCGACGGCGAACTCGGCGCGCTCGCGCGGCGGTGGTTCGAGACCCTGCGCGGCTGCGGCGACGACGTCCGCGAGATCCTCCACGACGGGCGCCCGACCGCCTGCGTCGGCGAGGCCGCCTTCGCGTACGTCGACGCGTACACCTTCCACGTGAACGTCGGGTTCTTCCGCGGCGCCGAGCTCGAGGACCCGACCGGGCTGCTGGAGGGGGCCGGCAAGCGAATGCGCCACGTGAAGCTCCAGCCGGACGACGAGATCGACGACGAGGGGCTGAAGGAGCTGGTCCTCGCGGCGCACCGGGACATGCGGGAGCGGGTGCGAGGGGCGTAGGAGTCCGTGAAGTCCGCCGGGAGCGGTGGGCGACGCAAGTCGCGGTCGGGAAACGGTTCGAGAGAATGTTCGAAAGTTTGGCCCGCGTCTCGGCGCGGCGGCGCATGCCCCCTCTTCGACGCACTCCCCACGGAGAGGACCCATGCGCCTCCGGACCGGTTCCCTGCCCCGACTCGCCGCCGCCCTCGGAGCGGCCCTCCTCGCGCCGGGCGCCGCCGCCCTCGACCTGAGCGGCCCGCTGTCCGACTCGACGACCGGCCCGATCCCGCCCGGCGTGCACCACGTCGTGGCGAGCATCGAGGTCCCGGCCGGCCAGACGCTGACCATCCAGGACGGTGCGATCCTGAAGTTCGGCTCGTTCCTGACCTTCGACGTCCGCGGGACGCTGAACGCGATCGGCACTCCGGGGACCGGGATCCAGTTCACGTCGATCCACGACGACACGGCCGGCGGTGACACGAACGGGAACGGCGGCGCGACGGTTCCCGCGCCCGGCAACTGGCGCGGCGTCGTCGTGCACGGGACGGCGACGGCGTGCGCGC
>JBICIB010000554.1:0-4272 GCA_043101415.1 Planctomycetota bacterium JB042
ATCTCCCGCTCGTACGACTTCCCGTCGAGCGGGGTCGTCGCCACGTCGACCTCCGACGGAGAGGGGCGCTTCCGGTTCTCCGGCGTGGCGCCCGGCGCGTACTCGGTCGGCGCCGGGACACGCGGCCCGATCCCGGCCGTCGCCGTCGACGTCCCCGAGCGGACGTCGCGCGTCGACGTGACGATCCCGGTGCCCGACCTGTTCGTGGATGGGATCGTCCTCGGCCCGGACGGACCGCCGGAGGGCGACCTCCGGATCTCGGCGACGACCGCGGGGATCGAGCCGGCCACGAGCGCCGTCCCGGGCGACGACGGGACGTTCCGCCTCGGACCGCTCTGGCCGGGGACGGTGACGCTGACCGTGATCCCCGAGGACGACTCGCTCCTCGCGCCGGCGAGCCTCACGGTCGAGGCCGGCGCCCAAGGCGTCGTCGTTCGCCTCGGACGCGCGGCGGTCGTGCGCGGCACCGTGCGGGACGAGGCGACGCGACTCCCGATCGCCGGCACCCTCCTCGTCCGTCTCGGCTTCGCGCCGGACTGGAGTTCGGCCGCCATGGTCGGGGACGACGGGACGTTCGTCGTCGACGGCCTGCCGGCCGGGGAGGTCCGCCTCGCCGCGGCCGCGGGGGACCGGATCGGCCTCGGCCCCACCCTCGAACTCCGCGCCGGCGAGGAGCGGACCGGCGTGGAGCTCCTCGTCCGGCCAGGCGCGACGCTGGTCGTCGAGCACTTCGCCGAGGCCCCGGTCCTCACTTTGAAGGTCACCGCCGGCGACCACCTGCTCGGGTACGAGTTCCGGAACCCCGTGGGGCGCGCGTCGTTCCCCGTCCCCGCCGACGAGGACGTGACCGTGACCGCCTCCGTCCTCGGCGCCGAACGCCGGCGGACGGTCCGGATCGAGGCGGGCGATCGGGAGACGGTCTCGTTCCGGTTCGACCTCGAGGACGACGCCGCGGAGGACGGGCGATGAGCGCGCGCCTCGTCCCGCTCGTCCTCCTCGCCCTCGCCGCGGGCGCGGCGCTCGTCGCGCTCCTGGTCGCCGGCCGGTTCGGCGCCGAGGCCGACCTCCGCGCTCGCGCTCCGAGCGATCGCGGACGCGAGCCGGCCGCGAGCCCCTCGCCTTCGCCGACGGACGCCGACTCGACCGACTCGACCGCCGAAGACGAGGCGGACGCCGCCCCTCCCGCCGAGCGCAGAGCCGAACCGACCCGCCGGGTCACCGTCTACCCGGCGATTCGCCGCCCGCCCCCCGCGTGGCGGGGGCGCGTGGTCCGCGACGCCGACGGCGCGCCGATCGCCGGCGCGACCGTCGACGCGACGTACGGCACCGGGAAGCCGGCGGTCGCCGACGCCGCGGGGCGGTTCGCGTGGCCGCGGCGCGCGTCGGTCGACGTCGTCGCCGTCAAGGCCGAGGGGTACGCCCCCCTCTGGATCGATCTCGACGAGGTGCCGGTCGACGATCGGGAACACGAGCTCCGTCTCGTCGAGGGGGCGACCCTCGAGTGCGTCGTCGCCGGCGGCCCCTCGCCGGACGCCGAGCGGCTCGTGCGCGTGACGGTCCCGGCGCGGCGCATCTCCCCGCACGCCGTCCTCGGGTACGGCTTCGACGAGCGGTCCCCGCTCGACGACGGCGGACGCGCGTCGTTCTCCGACCTGCCGCCCGCCAGCCCCGTCCGCGTCGAGCTCCTCGAGGGCGAGACCACGATCGCGCGACTCGAACCCTCTCCCATCCTCGCGCCGGGAGAGCGGCGGACCGTTCGCTGGGCGCTCGGGACATCGACGCGGGTCGTCGGCCTCCTCGTCCGGGCCGACGACGGCGCGCCGATCCCCGACCGGGAGGTCGCGCTGTTCGAGGAGGAGGACGATCCCCCGGCGACCCGGCACCAGGCGCGCCGCTCCGACCGGCGCCTCCGGACCGCCGTCACCGACGCGTCGGGGCGGTTCGAGCTGACGGACCTCCTCCCCGGGCGCTACCGCGTCGGCCCGACCCCGACGCCGATCGCGCCGACCGTGCCGCTCGCGATCCCCGCCGCGCCGCCGCCGACGCTCGAACTCCGGGTCGAGCTGCCGGTCGGGACGATCTCCGGCATCGTCGTGACTCCGGACGACGCGGTCGCCGGAGGGTTCAGCGTCTACGTCGAATCCGTCGCGGACCGATCCCTCCGCCGGGGGACGCCCGCCGACGACGACGGCACGTTCCGGTTCGAGGAGCTCTGGCCGGGGCGCTACCGCGTCCGGGCGGTCGCGCAGGAGTTCGCCCCGTCCGAACCGGTCGAGGTCGAGACCGGCGCGGCGCCGCTCCGGCTCGTCCTCCGGCGCGGCGCGACGCTCGAGGGCGTCGTCCGGGACGCCGAGACGCGCGAGCCCGTCCCGGCGCGCGTGCTCCTCCGGACCGACGATTCGGGCGGGATGTTCGGGCGGTTCGAACCGTGGCCGGAGGGCGCGTACACGATGGACGGCCTCCCCGGCGGCCCGGCGCACGTCGTCTCCACCACGGAGGACGGGCGGTACGGCGAGACGCCGGTCTCGATCGTCGAAGGCGAGTCGCGCGCCGGCGTCGACGTCCTCGTCGAGCCCGGCGCGTGGATCGAACCGCGGGTGCCGCCCCGCGTCGAGCGCGCCCACTGCCGCGTCGACCTCGACGGGACCCCGGTCGCGTTCGGCGACGTCCTCCACGGCCGCGCCGACCCGATCGTCGTCCCCGCCTCGACCGCGCTGACCGTCCGCCTCTGGATCGGCCGCGCCGAGCAGGCCCGCGACGTCCCGCCCCTCGCGCCCGGGGAACGCCGGCCCGTCCGCTTCGACCTCCCGGGAGACGACGAATGACCGCCGCCGCGACGCGAGCCTGGCCCCCGCTCCTCGCCGTCCTCCTCGTCGTCGGGCTCGCGACCGCCCTCCTCCTCCTCCGCGGCCCGTCGCCCGAGGACGCCCGCGCGACGGTCGAGGAAGCGACGCCGGAGTCGGCGGCCGATGGACGTCCGATCGAGCCGCCGCCCCCCGCGGCCGTCCCGCGCGCGGAGCGGCGCGCCCTGCCGACCGACGAAGCCGCGTCGGCCGATCGACTGGACGCCGACGCACGCCCGGGCTACCCGGTCGAGTTCCACGGCCGCGTGGTCCGGGCCGAGGACGGACGACCGATCGCCGACGCGGCCGTCGAGATTCACGGCTGGGACCGAACCACGCGCACGGACGCCGACGGCCGATTCTCGCTGACGCTCGCCTGGACGCGCGCCCTCCTCGTTCGAGCGCCCGGTCGGGCACCGCGGATCGTCGAAGGCGACGACGCACATGCGCCGCCCGCGCCGCCACTCGAGGTCCGCCTCGGGCTCGGCGGCACGGTCCGTCTCGCGTTCGACGACCGGCGCGCCGCGATCGGCGAGCGGTCGCTGGTCGCGCGCGTCGATCGGAGCGTCGCCTGGACCGACCCGGGGGGCCTCGTCACGCCGCCCGAGCGCTGGGGGGAAGCCGCGTTCCACGCCCCGCTCGACGCGCGCGGATGGGCGTCGCTCCCCGACCTCCCAACCGGGGTCCCGCTGATCCTCACCGTCGACGAGGAGGGCCGGCCGCTCCACGCGGTGGAGAGAGGGCTGGTCCTCGCCCCGGGCGAGGTCGTGCGGTTCGAGCGCCGTCTCGGCGGGCCGACGGTCGTGGCCGGCACCGTCGTCTCCGCGCGCGACGGACGCCCGCTCCCGGAACAGGTGGTGTTGCTGTTCGACGCCTCGCGCCGCGGGGAGGGCGACGTCGGCGACCGGCGGTACGCCACGGTCGCCGATCGTCTCCACTACGGCTCCCGCGACTCGGGCACGCCGGCCGTGCTCCGGTCCACCGCCGACGCGAACGGCCGCTTCCGGTGGACCGACGTCGCTCCCGGCCGGTACGAGATCGGCGCGGGCGCGGGAAACCCGCTCCCGACGGTCTCCCTCGACATCGCGCCCGGAACCCCGATCGCCGAGGTGACGGTCCCCGTCCCCGACCTCGAGATCCGGGGGACCGTCCTCTCCCCCGAGGGGACGCCGAATCCGCATTCGATCGTGTCCGCCATCCCGACGAACGAGCCGCAGGTGATCCACTCGAGGACCGACGCCCACGGCCGCTTCCGGATCGCCCCGGTCTGGCCGGGGAGGTTCCGCATCCGCGCGTGGGCCCCGCACCGCGGCGGCGGCCCGGCCGAGGTCGAGGTCGAGGCGGGCGCCACGGACGTCGTGTTGCGCCTCCCCGCCGGCGCGAGCGTCTCCGGCACCGTGCGCGACGCGAAGACCGGCGCCGGGATCCG
>JBICIB010000555.1:0-5813 GCA_043101415.1 Planctomycetota bacterium JB042
CGCTCTTCCGATCTGATCGAGTCCGGCGACGAGGAGGCGATGGCGGTGGGGCAGGAGGCGGAGTGACGGACGGTGCGACCGCGGCCGCGCGCGCGGCGGTGCTGGAGCGGGCGTTCGGCCCCGCGGCGGAGGTCCTCGAGGACCCCGATCCGCGGCCGCTCGCGGTCGAGGTGGCGATCCACCCGCCCGGGTTCGCCGACCGGTCGTTCTACACCCTCTGCACCCGCGGGATGAGCGACCGGGCGATGGCCGTCCCCGACGACGTGCCGTCCTCGCCGCGCGCCGAGCTCGTGCTCTACGTCGACCAGCCGGGCCCGACGTTCGTCGAGCTCCTCCGGACCGTCGCCAGGATGCCGCACGCCGCCGGACACTGGCTCGGCGCGGGGCACACCCTCCCGAACGGCGACCCGCCGGCGCCGCTCTTCCCGGGCTCGGCGCTCGACACGATCCTCCTCCTCGAATCGGTCGTCGCGCCCGAACGCGACCTGCGACGCCACGCCGAGGTCGAGGGGTCGCCCCTCCTCCTCCTCTGGCCGGTCCCGATCTCCGGCGCCGAGTGCCGCCTGAAGCTCGAACGGGGGACGCCCGCGCTGCTCGACCTCTTCAACGAGCACGAGCTCTCGTTCGTCCTCGACCCCGGACGCGCGTCGCTGGTCTGACGCGCTCCGGCCGTCAGGCGACCGCGGCGACCGCCAGGTGGAGGACGACCGCGACCGGGAGGAGCCACGCGCACTTCCGGCGGTCGTCCTCCGTCCGGCGGCTGACGAGGCGGTAGGCGAGTCCGAACGCACCGGCGGCGACCGCGACGACGAGCACGCGCGCACCGACGTCCGGTCCGCCCGCCGCCAGCGCGATCGGGAGGGCGACGGCGGCCGCGAGGAGCGCGTGCGCGACGACGAACGGCGGGATCGCCCCGCGCGCGTGCGTCCGCTCGACGAATCCCTTGGCGAGCACGGCGCCGAGGTGGACGGCCTCCGCGAACGCGAGGGGCGCGACCGCTCCGAGCGGGTCGTCGGCGGCCGCCGCCACTCCGACCATCGCCGGGAGGCCGAGCCAGATCGCCGCGAACCAGCCGCCGTGGGTCGCGACGGCGTGGAGGAGGAGGAGCGGGAGCGCGACCAGGACCGCCGCCGTCACGGCGCGGGGCCCCCGCGGCGGCGGCCGGCGGCGACGTAGAGCGCCCCGACGATCAGGAGCGTCCCCGCGGCGGCCGCGACGCCGGCGTGCGCGCCGGACGCGACGACCGCTCCGCCGGCGAGGACGACGAGGGCGGCGACCGGGAGGAGGGGGACGACGCGCGACATCGTTCCGACGATAGCGGTCGCCGCGCGGCGTGGTAGTCTCGCCGGGATCATGACCGCCGGCGAAACTCCCGAGCCGCTCCCCGTCCAGCTCGTCCTGTTCGACATGGACGGCGTGATCGCGGACACCGAACCGTTCCACCTGGAGGCGACGCGGCGTCTCCTCGCGGCCGAGGGGCACGACCTGACCGAGGGGGAGAACCGCGAGTTCCTCGGGAACACCGACCACGACTACTTCACGGCGCTGAAGGAGCGGTTCGGCCTCGCGCACCCGGTCGAGCAGTACGTCCGGGCGAAGGCGGTCGAGGTGATCGGGATCCTCCGGGGGAACGTCGCGCCGAACCCGGGGGTCTGCGAGCTCCTGCTGGAGCTCCGGATGCGTTCCCTCCCCGCCTGCGTCGCGTCGTCCTCGGTCCCGATGCTGATCGACGCCGTCGTCGATTCGCTCGGTCTCCGGTCGTCGTTCGCCGGCCTCTTCTCGGCCAGCGAGGTCGCGCGCGGGAAGCCGGCGCCCGACCTGTTCCTCCACGCCGCCGACCGCAGCGGCGTCTCGCCCGAGCACTGCCTCGTCATCGAGGACGCGCCGAACGGCATCGAGGCGGCCCGCGCCGCCGGGATGCGGGTGGTGGCCGTCCGGACCGAGACCACCGCCGGGCTCGATCTCTCGGCCGCCGACCTCGTCCTCGACTCCCTCACCGCGTTCGACCCGGAGATCCTCCATGCCGACTGACGTCGCCGAAGTCCGGATCAGCGGGTCGGGGGTCCGGCGCGCGCTCCTCCGCCACCCCTGGGTCTATCGCGACCAGGTCGTGGCCGGGTCGGCGCCGGCGGGGGCGGTCGTGCGCGTCGTCGGGCCGGACCGCCGCCCGGTCGGGGTCGCGGCGTGGTCGCCGGCGTCGCGGATCGCGCTCCGGTTCCTCTCCTTCGGCGCCGAGGCGGAGATGCCGACGCGCGACGGGCTCCGCGAGCGGTTCCGCGCCGCGGTCGATCGGCGCGCGTCGCTCCTCGAGAGGACCGACGCCGTCCGCCTGGTCTCGTCGGAGGCGGACGGCTTCCCCGGGCTGATCGTCGATCGGTACGCGGACGCGGTCGTGGTCCAGGCGCTCACGCCGTTCGCCGACGTCCTGCTCGCGACCGACCTGACGGCGTGGCTCGACGAGACGTTCACGCCGACGACGATCGTGGCGCGGAACGACGGGGTGGTCCGGAAGCTCGAGGACCTCCCGCAGGAGGTACGGCACCTCCGCGGGGACGCGGCGGAGGTCGAGGTGCGCGAGGGAGACCTCCGCTTCCTCGTCGACGTCGTCGGAGGGCAGAAGACCGGGTTCTTCCTCGACCAGCGGGCGAACCGCGCCGCCGTCGGCCGGGCGGTGCCGCGGGGCGCGCGCGTCCTCGACGCGTTCACCTACCAGGGCGGGTTCGCCCTCCACGCCGCCGCGAACGCGGAGGAGGTGCTCGCCGTGGACGACTCCGCGGCCGCCGTCGAGCGGACGGCGGCGAACGCGGCGCGGAACGGCCTGGAGAACGTCCGCGCCGAGCGGGGGAACGCGTTCAAGCTGTTGCGACGGCTCGACGAGGAGGGGGCCCGGTTCGACGTGGTCGTGCTCGACCCCCCGGCGTTCGCGAAGAGCCGCCGCGACGTCGAGGCGGCGCGGCGCGGCTACCACGAGATCAACCACCGCGCGATGCGGCTCGTCGTCCCCGGCGGCCGGCTGGTGACGGCGTCGTGCTCGTTCCACATGTCCGAGCCGGACTTCGAACAGATGCTCCGCGTCGCGGCGCGGGACGCGAGGCGGGACACGCTCCTCCTCGAGCGGCGCGGGCAGGACGTCGACCATCCGACGCTCCTCGGGCTGCCGGAGTCGCGCTACCTGAAGTGCTTCGTGCTCGAGATGCTCTGAGCGGCGCCGACGGCGCGCCGCGGAGAGGGCTTCGAGACGAGGGCGGGGGCGCCGGTCCCGGGAACGGCGCCCCCCCTCGGGCCCAAGGCGAGCCGCGCGAGCGGCCCGACCGTCGGCTCACTTCCGCTTGGCGGCCTTCCGCTTGGTCGTCTTCCGCTTGGCGACCTTGCGCTTCGCCGTCTTCCGCTTCGTGGCCTTCTTCTTCGTCGCCTTCTTCTTCGTGGCCTTCTTCTTGGTCGCCTTCTTCTTGGTGGCCTTCTTCTTCGTGGCCTTCCGCTTGGTCGCCTTCTTCTTCGTGGTCTTGCGCTTCGCGGCCTTCCTCTTGGTGGCCTTCTTCTTCGTGGTCTTGCGCTTCGCGACCTTGCGCTTCGCGGTCTTCTTCTTCGCCTTCTTCTTGGCGGCCATAAGCACGGAACTCCTTGTACAAGGGAAACGAAGTGAATCACCCGTCGGGAGTGAGATCGGTGCGTCGGTGGGGCGGCTTGAGCGATTTTGTCGATTTTTTCTTCGGCCGGTCGCGGGCGGGAGATCGCGAGGAGGTCGATCCGGACGACGGGCGCGGCCCGGAGCGGCCTTGACCTCGTCCCGCGCCCCCGATAGAAAGACGCGCTTGTCCCTCCCGGGCGGAACCCCTCGGGGATCGCACGGGGGGAGCGAGGAACAACGGGCGCACCCGTAGCTCAACTGGATAGAGCGCCGGCCTACGAAGCCGGAGGTTGAAGGTTCGAGTCCTTCCGGGTGTACCAACACTTTCTCGCCCCGAAGGGTGGCGGGGTCCTCGATGACACGACCGATCCGGCTCGAGGCCGAGGCCGAGGACGACGAGCGGTGGATGGCGAAGGCGATCCGCGAAGCCGTCGTCGCGCTCGACTCCGGCGAGGTTCCGGTCGGCGCCGTCATCGTGGCCGCAGGCACCCTGGTGGCTCGCGCGCACAACCAGGTTCGGACGCTCCGCGATCCGACCGCCCACGCGGAGATGCTCGCCATCACGCAGGCGGCGGCGGCGCTGGAGAACGAGCGGCTCGCCACGGCGACGCTGTACGTGACGCTCGAACCTTGTGCGATGTGCGCGGGTGCGCTGGTCCAGGCGCGGGTCGACCGCGTCGTCTTCGGGGCGGCCGACTTGAAGGCGGGAGCCTGCGGGTCGGTGATGGACGTCCTCGGCCATCCGGCGTCGAACCATCGGCCCGGTCGGACCGCGGGCATCCTGGCCGAGCCCTCGGCCGAGCTCCTCACGGAGTTCTTCCGGGCGCGACGTCGGGAACGGAGGTGACAGACAAAGCCGCGGAGAGGTGCCAGAGCGGTCGAATGGGTCGGTCTCGAAAACCGGTGTCTCCTTCGGGGGACCGTGGGTTCGAATCCCACCCTCTCCGCCACATTTCGTGACCGCATTGGAGAGGTGTCAGAGCGGTCGAATGAGCACGCTTGGAAAGCGTGTGGGTGCGAAAGTGCCCCGGGGGTTCAAATCCCCCCCTCTCCGCCAACCGAATCGCGCGTCCGTCCCCGAGGGGCGGGTCCCGGGCGACGAGGGACTGTGAACCTGGTCAGGCCCTGACGGGAGCAGCCATAAGCAGGACCCCTCGGGTGCTCGTCAGACCCGCTCCGCCTCGGGGACGGACGCGCTTCCTTATCGGTTCGGGGGCGGCCCGCTATCTTGGGGTCGGGAGTCACCGCCGATGAGCTACCTCGTCCTCGCGCGCAAGTATCGACCGAAGACCTTCGCGGAGGTCGCCGGCCAGCCGGCGACGGCGACGACGCTCGAGAACGCGATCAGGCTCGACCGGATCGCGCACGCCTACCTCTTCGCCGGGCCGCGCGGGGTCGGGAAGACGTCGATGGCGCGGATCCTCGCGCGCTCGCTCTGCTGCGAGAAGGGCCCGACCCCCGAGCCGTGCGGGGAGTGCGATCGCTGCCGTGCGATCCTGAAGGGGAACGACCTCGACGTGATCGAGATCGACGCCGCGTCGAACCGCGGGATCGACGACATCCGCGCGCTCCGCGACAAGGCGCGCGTCGCGCCGATGCGCGGGCGGTCGAAGTTCTACATCATCGACGAGGTCCACCAGCTGACGTCCGAGGCGTTCAACGCGCTCCTGAAGCTGCTCGAGGAGCCGCCCGAGCACGTCCTGTTCGTCCTCGCGACGACGGAGCCGGAGCGCCTCCCCGACACGATCCGTTCGCGCTGTCAGTGCTTCGAGTTCCGACGCGTCCCCGAGGCGGAGATCGCGGAGAGGCTGAAGGAGGTCTGCGCCCTCGAGGGGGTGAAGGCGGACGAGGCGGCGCTCCGGGCGATCGCGCGGGCGGCGAAGGGGGGGATGCGCGACGCGCAGTCGATCCTCGACCAGTCGATCACGCACGGCGGGGGAGAGGTGACGGTCGACGGGGTCGCCGCGGTGACCGGCAGCCTCTCCACGGAGGTCGTCCGGGGGATCTTCACGGCGTGCGTCGACGGCGATCTCGAGCGGCTGCTGCGCGAGGTCGACGCGCTCGACCGGGCCGGCGTCGCGGCGGAGACGGTCGTCGAGGCCCTCCTGGCGCGGGCCCGCGACCTGCTGGTCCTGACCGCCGCCGGGGACGCGAGCACCCTCGTCGACGAGGCGGAGGACTGGAA
>JBICIB010000556.1:0-6646 GCA_043101415.1 Planctomycetota bacterium JB042
GTGAACCGGAGCGGGGAGGCCGCCTCGACCTCGTGGTCGACGATGCGGTAGCCCTGGTTGGTCAGGCTCACGACCTGGGACGAGGTCCGGCCGTGGTACCAGATCGCCGCCGTCGGCGTGGCGTTGGAGTCGTCCTCCGCCGCCGTTGCGATCGCCGGGGCGGCGAGCAGGGCGGCGGCGGCCGCGAGACGAGGGATCAGGGGGCGGCGAAGCATGGAGGTCCTCCCGGGACACTTGGGGTTCTCGAGCCGGCGCGACGGACGTCGGCCGGTGATCGAGAGAATCCGGGAGGGGAGCGCCGCGTTACCGACGCCGGGAGGAGGAACGGCCCGGGGGCGGGCTCAGTCGTCGTGCATCGAGAGGTAGTGGCGGATGCGGGACGCGAAGCGGCGCGGGGAGGCGAGCTGGCCGAGGACCCGCTTCGGCCGGAGGTAGAAGCGGCGGTAGGCGCGCTTGATCTCGTGCGCGACCTCGTCGGGCGTCAGGACGGTGTTCACGCCGGTCGGCTTGTGGCCGTCGTACGTCCGGTAGTCCTCGTCCTCCCCCTTCCGGACGTCGTGCCACATCGGCGTCCCGGGGTACGGCGTGACCGACGTGAACTGCGCCGAGTCCGGGTCGAGCCGGACGGCGAGGTCGACGGTCGCGTGCATCTGGTCGCGCGTCTCCTCGGGGAACCCGAGCATGAAGAACGCGCGGGTCCGGATGCCGAGGCGCCGGGCGGCCCGGACGACCGTCTCGGCGTGCTCGGCCGAGCGGATCTTCGAGTTCGAGTACTTCTTGCCGAGGTCCGGGTCGGCGGTCTCGACCCCGAACGAGATCGACACGCAACCTGCCTCCCGCATCGCCTCGAGGAGCGGCTCGTCGAGGCACTTGATGGCGGTCTCGCACTGCCACTCGAGGTCGAGCCCCTCGCGCACGATCCCGTCGCAGAGGTCCTTGATCCGCTGCTTGTTCGCGGAGAAGAGCGGGTCGCGGAAGACGACGTTCCTGATGCCGTAGGTCCGGTTCACCTCGACCAGCTCGGCGAGGACGTTGTCGGCCGAGCGGGCGCGGAAGCGGAGCCCCTGGCTGAGCGTGTAGCCGCAGTAGGTGCAGTTGATCGGGCAGCCGCGGCTCGACTGGACGGTCGTCATCGGGCCGACCATGTCGGGGATGCGGTACCGCTCGTTCGGGAGGAGGTCGCGGGCCGGGAACGGGATCGCGTCGAGCTCGGTGATCTTCGCGCGCGCCGGGTTGTGGACGATCCCCTCGCCGCTCGGGTCCTGGTACGAGATCCCCTCCACCCCGCTGACGTCGCCGCCGGCCGCGAGCGCGTCGAGGAGCGCCACGACGGTCCCCTCGACCTCGTCCCGGATGACGTAGTGGACCCCGGTCCGGGCGAGGACGTTGTCCGGCGTGTTCGTGACCTGCGCCCCCATCGTGAACGACTTCGCGCCGGCCGACTCGGCGAGCTCGGCGGCGAGCGTCAGGTCCTCGTCGATCGTCGCCGTCGACGAGTCGACGCCGACCACGTCGAACGGCTTCTCGCCCCCGCGCCGGAGGGTCTCGTCGCGATCGAGGTCGAGCGCCTCGGCGTCGAGGATCTCCACCTCGTGCCCCGCGTCCCGCGCGACCGCGGCGACGTAGGCGAGGTTCAGCGGCGGGTAGACGAGGTCCCGGTTCACCGCCATGCCGAACCCGCCCATCAGGCCGCGGCTGATCCGCTGGTTTTCGGGGCTGGGAGGGTTGACCAGGAGGAGGCGCATCGGTGGGGTTCTTCGGGCGGAGGGCGGTTCGGGACGGACTCGGCCGCGGGGAAGGTTCCACAGCGGGCACGAACGTCGAATGATAGCACCGGATCCGGGGCGACGACGCCGAAGTCCTCACGGCACCTCGAGATGGGTCGTACGGCCGGGTTCCTGACCGGCGCGGGGGCCGGCGCGGCGGCGTTCGCGTGCCTGGTCGGGAACTCCCCGGTCGGCGCGGCGGGCGCGGTGGCCGCGGCCCTCCTCCTCCACGCCGTGACGGCGCCCGGGCGCCCGCTGGCGGTCGGGAGCGCCCTGTTCGGCGGCGCGGGAGGGCTGGCGCTGGCGCTGCGGATCTTCCCGGGCGCCGGGAGCGCGACCGTCCTCGGCGTCGGCGTCGCCCTCCTGCTCGCGGGGGTCCTCCTCGCCCGGGTCTCGCCCGCGGCCAGCCCCGGGGCTCCGGGGCTCGGACCGACGTCGACGCGCCGGTACGTCGCCGTCTCCTCCGGTCTCGCCTTCGTCGTCCTGCTCGGCGCGGTCTCGCGGGCCGCGCTCCCGACCACGGGGGACGACCCGGCGACGCGCACGTTCCTGCTGGCCCCCCTCCTGGTCGCCGCGGGGATCGGCGCGGGCGTGGTCGGATTCCTCGTCCGCCGGCACGCCTCGCTCGCGCCGCGGCTCCCGTTCCTCCTCTCGCTCGCGGCGATCGGGACGTGGCTCCTCGAGGCACGGTCGCTCGACGAGATCTTCGCGCTCGCCGACCGCATCCAGGGCCCGTCGGTGACGCGGCGGCACTTCCTGTTCGGAGCGTCGCTCCTCGCCGGCTCCCTGGGCGGATTCACGGCCGCGGTGCTCGGGGGGCTCCTCGCTTCCAAGCCCGCCGCCGCCTCGTGGCTCGTGCGCGGCGGCGTCGCACTCGGCATCGCCGCCGCCGCCGTCCACCCGATCCCGACCGCGGTCGGGGTCGGTCTCCTCGTCACGGCCGCCGGAGTCTCCAAGCCGCGCCGGGTCTCCCGGGTCGGCGCGTCGTTCATCGCGGCGGGACTGCTGCTCCTGCTCGGCCTGCGTCCCTCGATCACGGAATGGGTTCGCGGCCACTCCGGGCCGAGGGTGCTCGACGAGATCCGGACGCACTCGGTCGGCGAGGGGAGGACCTCGGCCTGGCCCTTCGCGGAGGTCCTCCTGGCGACTTGGCCCGCGTCCTCGACGGACCCGCGGCCCCGGATCGACGCCGCCCGCGATTCGTTCGGCGCCCCCGTCGCGGCGCTCTTGAAGTCCCTCGGGCTCCTCGGCGCCGCGTCCGACGCGCGGAGTACCGGGTCGATGCGCTACCGCCTGGGCGAATGGACCTTCCCGCAGCTCCGCCTCGCGGCCCGTCTCGCGTGCGAGGAGATGGACGCGCCGGTCACGTTCCTCGACGGACGAAACGTGGTGTTCAGCCATGACGAGAGCGGTGATCCCTACTTCCGGAACGCATTGCTGCCGGATCTGCGCCTCGCCCTCTCCACCGAGGCGACCGCCGCGCTCGCCGCCGAGGCCGGAGACGGCCGGATCGAACGGCTCGTCCTCCGGGCGGCCCGGACCCGGATCAGCCCGTTCCGCCCCGCGCTCGCCGCCGCGAATCTCCGCCGTCTGGTTCGTCGCGCCGACCGGCTCGACGAAGGAGACCTCCCGCACCACCGACTCGAACTCGACCTCGGCGCGGCCATCCTCGACGACGACGCCGAGCGGGAGGATCGAGTCCTCGACCAGCTCGAACGGTTCGATTCGGCGCGCGCACGCGCCCTCCGGGCCGAGCGCGCCGCCGCGCGCGAAAAGCTCCACGAGTTCCTCGTCGCCGCCCGCGACGCCGACCCGGCGGACGCCGACGTGCGGCACCGGCTCGGGCTCGTCTACCTCCGGAGCGGGCGGACGCTCGCCGGTCTCGCCGAGCTGACCCGCGCGCTCGAGCTCCGCCCGAAGCTCCTCGCGGCCGGCGTCGACCTGATGGAGGGGTACCTCCGGGCGGAGGAGGAGGGCGTCCACCGGTGGTCGGCCGGGGGCGGGCCGCTCTCGAACCTCGACACCGTGGCCGCCGTCCACCGGATGATCCGGCGCGAGCTCGACGACCCGGACCTCGCGGCCCGGGCGGGCGTCGCGCTGGCGCGGCTGCGGCTCCTCGAGGCGGACGCCGAGGGCGACCCCGAGCGGGCCGAGCAGCTCCGGCGCGAGGCGTTCGCGCGGGCGAACTTCGCGCTCCTCCACGACGCGACCGACGCGGCCGCGCACCGGGTGCTCGCCGAGGCGCTCCTGGCGCGGCGCATCCGCCCCGACGGCGCGCACGGCCACGCGCAGGAGGCGGTCCGGCTCGACCCGCACGACCCGCGGAACCACCGGACCGCGCTCCGCGCCGCGCGGACCCCGGACCAGCGCCGCCACGCGCTCGTCCGGGCGCTCCGGCACGGCGTCTCCTCGCCCTGACGCGCGGGGGACCGGACGAGCGGGGTTCCGGGGATCGGACGTCCGACGCGGTCAGGACTTCCGCGACAGACCGATCAGCGAGGCGCCGAACGGGAGGTCGAACCGCTTCAGGAGGCCCGACTCGATCGACATCAGGGTGCCGAGCCCCCACTCGACGACGCGCGGGATCTTCACGGTGAAGTCCGACTTCGCCTCCTTGCCGCGGCCGAGGATCGAGCGGAGCTTCCGGAAGACGAAGAGCGGCGGCGCGAGGAACATCGAGTAGTACGACAGCCGCTCGACCTTCAGCGTGGTCCCCTGCAGCTTCCCGCGCAGCTCGGGGCGCGTGTAGCGGCGCAGGTGGTGGAAGGCGTCGTCGTGCGGCGACCAGAGCGCCCGGTACGCGGGGACGGTGCAGATCAGCGCCCCGCCCCGGTCGAGGACCCGGCGAACCTCCGCCATCGATCCCTCGTCGTCCGGGAAGTGCTCGAACGCGTCGAGCGCCAGGACGAGGTCGAACGCCCCGTCCCGGAACGGCATCGACTGCGCGTCGCCGCGGACGATCCGGTCGATCCCCCGCTGCTTCGCGAAGTGGATCGTCTCGGTCGAGATGTCGAGCCCCCGGATCGTGCCGAGGTCGGAGAGGAACCGGAACGACATCGCCGTCGCGCACGCCACGTCGAGGATCCGGAGCGGCCGCCCGACCTCCTCGCGCACCTGCTCGGCGAACCGCCGGACGAGGCGACGCCGCGCCTTGAACCACCAGTGCGTCTCCTCGATGTCGTACTGGATCGCGAATTCCTTCGGGTCCACTCGATCTCCTCAGCAGTCCGGATCAGAGGTCCGAGCCGGTGAATCGGGTCGGGTCACGGTCGCCGCTCCGCTTCGCGACGAGCCCCGATTCGCTCGTGGACGAACCGTTGGTGCCGTTCGGGAGGCTCGACCCCGCGAGGCGCCGGCTCCGTTCGACCCGCACCAGGATGGCGGCGAGGATCGTCAGGAACGCGAGGATGACCGCGAAGATCGACCAGCGCCCGGGCGCGGCGTACTCGAGCGCCACGATCCCCGCCGCGGCGACGATCAGGTGGACGCCCCAGAGGAGCATGACCGCCGACGCCGGGTCGAGCCCCGCGCCGACCAGCCGGTGCGACAGGTGACGCGCGTCGCCGTGGAAGAGCGGCCGCCGCTCGCGGTGCCGCCGCACGACCGAGAAGAGGAGGTCGAACAGCGGGAGGCCGAGGAGGAGCATCGCCGGGATGAACGCGTCGAGGCCGAAGAATTTCGCGTCGGCGGAGAGGAAGCCGGCCGTGAACTCGAGCGAGAGGAGGGCGAGGAAGAACCCCGCGAGGTGGCTGCCGGCGTCGCCGAGGTAGATGCGCGCCTTCGGGTAGTTGTACGGGATGAACGCGAGCATCCCGCCGCCGAGCGCCCCGGCGAGGACCGCCCACCGCGCCTTCTCGATCCCGGCCACCCCGACGACCCCGACCAGAAGCGAGATCGTCGCGATCCCGGAGCAGAGGCCGTTCATGTTGTCGACGAAGTTCACCGCGTTCACGACGGTGAGGAACCAGAGGGTCAGCGCCAGGACGTGGAACAGGGCGCCGCCCGTCGCCTCCCCCTGGAACACCTGCATCCAGTTCTCGCCGAACAGCACGCCGACGGCGATGAACTGGCCGATGAACTTCGGGAGCGGCCCGATCCGGTCCTTGAAGACGTCGTCGACCAACCCGATCAGGAAGGTCAGCCCCGCGGCGACCAGGACGTAGCCGTGCTGCGGGAAGGTGGTCCGGGCGGAGGGGTTGTCCCACCCGACGGCGACGAGCCCGACCCCCGCCGCCAGCAGCACCGCCACCCCGCCGAGGAGGGGGACCGGCGCCTTCTGGAACTTCCGCCCGCCCGGCTTGTCGGGCGCGTCGACCGTCCCGGTCCGGAGCGCGACCCACCGCATCGCCGGCACCAGGAGGAGCCCCGACAGGAGCGCCACCCCCGCGGCGAGCAGACCGAGCTCGCGGGCGTTCAGTGCGGTATCGGTGAGCGCGGCGGACATCGATCCAAACGTACTCCGGACAAGGAACAACGGCAAGGCGAGCGGACGGATCCGCTCGTTCGGGGCGCGGAAACGGTCAGATCCGCACCCGGAAGAGGCGGCGGAAGAGCGGCAGCGTGCCGTCGATCTCCGCCAAGACGTCGGCGAGCGGGATGTCGTCGTTCAGGGGGAGGCGGCGGAGCTGCCATCGGTCCGTCCCCGGGTCGTTCGTCCCGTCGATCGCCGCGCAGGCGCAGTCGTACCCCTCCTCGCGGAGGAGCTCGAAGCACTCTTCGTCAAAATCCCACGGCCGACCGAACGGGTAGGCGAAGGTCGTGACCGGGGCCCGGACGTGGCGGCGCAGGACCGCGGTCGACTCGGCGATCTCCCGCCGCTTCTCGTCGCGGTCGAGCCGCGACAGGATCTCGTGGTGGATCGTGTGGGCGCCGAACTCGAT
>JBICIB010000557.1:0-8043 GCA_043101415.1 Planctomycetota bacterium JB042
CCTCGCCCCGCTGCGCGACCGGCTCGCCGCGCTCGTGCCGCCGCCCGTCCCGACGGTGATGGTCCTCCGCGAGCGGACCGAGCCGCGGGTGACGCGCCTGCACCGCCGCGGCAGCTTCCTCGACCCGGGCGAGGTCGTCCCGCCCGCCGTCCCCGCCGTCCTCGGCTCGCTCCCGCCGGACGCGCCCCGGAACCGCCTCGGGCTGGCCCGCTGGCTGGTGTCGGACGACCACCCGCTGACCGCCCGCGTCACCGTGAACCGGTTCTGGGGGGAGCTGTTCGGGCGCGGGATCGTCGCGACCGAGAGCGACTTCGGGCGGCGCGGCGACCGGCCGACGCACCCTGCGCTCCTCGACTGGCTGGCCCGGCGGTTCGTCGAGGACGGCTGGAGCGTGAAGCGGCTCCTCCGGACGATCGTCACCTCGCGGACGTACCGGCAGTCGGCCCGCGTCGACGCCGCGCTTCGCGCCCTCGACCCGGAGAACCGCCTCCTCGCCCGCGCCCCCCGCGTCCGGCTCCCGGGGGAGATCCTGCGCGACGTCGCCCTCTCCGCGGCCGGCCTCCTCTCCCCGAAGGTCGGCGGGCCGTCGGTCTTCCCGCCCCAGCCCGACGGGATCTGGAACGCCGCGTACAGCGGAGAGCGCTGGACGACCTCCGAGGGGGAGGACCGGGTCCGCCGCGGCCTCTACACGTTCTGGCGGCGGACGTCGCCGTACCCGACGTTCGCGCTGTTCGACGCGCCGAGCCGCGAGCTGGCGTGCACCCGGCGCGACCGTTCGAACACGCCGCTGCAGGCGCTCGCGCTCTGGAACGACCCGGCGTTCGTCGAGGCGGCGCGGGCCCTCGCCGGCCGCATGGTCGAGGAGGGCGGGGACGAGCCGGCGGCGGCCGTGACCCGCGGCTTCCGGCTCTGCGTCGGACGGTCGCCCGAGCCGGCCGAGATCGACCTCCTCGTCGCGCTCCACGAGGACACGCGCGCCCGCGCCGCGCCGGCGGCCGACGCCGACGCCCGCGCGTGGTTCGTCGTCGCGAGCACCCTCCTGAACCTCGACGAGACGGTGACCAAGGGATGACCGCCGACCGCTCCGCCCCCGTGCCGCCGGACGTCCGGACCCGCCGCGAGTTCCTGACGAGCGGCGCGCGAGGCGTCGGCTCGCTGGCGCTCGGCGCCCTCCTCGGCGAGGCGGCCGCGGCCGGCGGGAACGCCCACGCGCCGAAGCCCCCGCACTTCGCGCCGCGGGCGAAGCGCGTCCTGTACCTGCACATGGCCGGGTCGCCATCGTCGCTCGACCTGTTCGACCCGAAGCCGGCGCTGGTGAAGCACGACGGGCAGGCGGCCCCGCGCGAGCTGGTCGAGAACGAGCGGTTCGCCTTCATCCAGGGGACGCCGAAGCTGCTCGGCTCGCCGTTCGAGTTCGCGCGGCACGGCGCGTCGGGCCAGGTCCTCTCCGAGCTCCTGCCGCGGCTCGGCTCGGTCGCCGACGAGCTCCTGATCGTCCGGAACATGCGGACGACGCAGTTCAACCACGCGCCGGCGCAGATGCTGCTGAACACCGGGCACGAACGGATCGGCCGGCCGAGCATGGGGTCGTGGCTGAGCTACGGGCTCGGCACGCCGAACCGCGACCTCCCGGCGTTCGTCGTCCTCCTCTCCGGCCGGTACCAACCGTCCGCCGGCGCCTCCGCCTGGTCGTCCGGATTCCTCCCGTCGGTGCACCAGGGGGTCCGGCTCCGAAGCCGGGGGGACGCGGTGCTGTTCCTCTCCGACCCGGAGGGGGTCGACCGCGCCACGAGGCGCCGCGCGCTCGACGCGCTCCGGAGGCTGAACGAACGCCACCACGAACGAGTGGGCGATCCGGAGATCGAGACGCGCATCGAGCAGTACGAGCTGGCGTACCGGATGCAGGCGAGCGTCCCGGAGCTCCTCTCGATCGAGGACGAGCCGGAGGCGGTCCGGGAGGCGTACGGCGTCCGGCCGGGAGAGGTGTCGTACGCGAACAACTGCCTCCTGGCGCGGCGGCTGCTCGAGCGCGGCGTCCGGTTCGTCCAGCTCTACCACTGGGGTTGGGACAGCCACGGGACCGGGAAGGGGGACGACCTCCTCCACTCGTTGCGGGAACGCTGCCTCGAGACCGACGGACCGACCGCGGCCCTCCTCGCCGACCTCCGGCGCCGCGGGCTGCTCGACGACACGATCGTGGTCTGGGGCGGCGAGTTCGGCCGGACCCCGATGAACGAGGAGCGGCACGGGTCGAAGTACCTCGGCCGCGACCACCACCCGCACGCCTTCACGATCTGGATGGCCGGCGCCGGCGTCCGCGCCGGCCACACGATCGGCGCGACCGACGAGCTCGGCTACCACGTCGACGGGGACGCGATCGAGGTCCACGACCTCCACGCCACCATGCTCCACCTCCTCGGGCTCGACCACGAGCGGTTCACGTACCGGCACCAGGGGCGCGACTTCCGCCTGACCGACGTCGCGGGGAGGGTGGTCGGGGAGATGCTGGCGTAGACGACCGGGGCGGATCGCCCTCGGTTGCGCCGCGCGCTCCCAGTCGGTATCCCTCGACTCCCCCCGAGCCCGACGGAGCCGCGTCATGCCGAAGCCCCCCGCCGCCCCGAACCCCGAGCGATTCGAGAAGCTCGGACAGTTCTACCTCGGACGGACCGCGACGATGGACGGCGGCGGCGAGGAGGGCGACCTCGTCCTGTACGACTCGAAGGACCTCACCACCCACGCGGTCTGCGTCGGGATGACCGGCAGCGGCAAGACCGGCCTCTGCGTCGGGCTCCTCGAGGAGGCCGCGATCGACGGCATCCCGTCGATCGTGATCGACGTGAAGGGGGACCTCGGGAACCTCCTGCTCACCTTTCCGAAGCTCCGTCCCGACGACTTCCTGCCGTGGATCGACGAGGGGGAGGCGCAGCGGAAGGGGAGGTCGAAGGAGCAGCTCGCGGCGGCGACCGCCGAGCTCTGGCGGAACGGACTCGCGAGCTGGGGACAGGACGGGAAGCGGATCGAGCGCCTGCGCGCCGCGGCCGACTTCGCGATCTACACGCCGGGGTCCGACGCGGGGCGACCAGTCACCGTCCTCCGCTCGTTCGACGCGCCGCCGCCGGCGATCCTGGACGACGCCGAGGCGTTCCGCGGCCGGGTGCAGTCCGCGGTCTCGGGCCTCCTCGCGCTCCTCGGCCTGAACACCGACCCGGTCCGGAGCCGCGAGCACATCCTCCTGTCGACGATCCTCGACCGCGCGTGGCGCGAGGGGACGAGCCTCGACCTCCCGGCGCTCGTGCACGCGGTGCAGGCGCCGGGGTTCGACCGCATCGGCGTCATGGACCTCGAGTCGGTCTACCCCGCGAGCGAGCGGTTCGGCCTCGCGATGAGCCTGAACAACCTCCTCGCGTCGCCCGGCTTCGCGGCGTGGATGGAGGGGGAGCCGCTCGACGTCTCCCGCCTCCTCTGGACCGACGAGGGGAAGCCGCGCGTCGCGGTCGTCTCGATCGCGCACCTCTCCGACGCCGAGCGGATGTTCTTCGTCACGATCCTCCTGAACGAGGTGCTGACCTGGATGCGCGCCCAGCCGGGGACGGGGAGCCTCCGCGCGATCCTCTACATGGACGAGGTGTTCGGCTACTTCCCGCCGACCGCGAATCCCCCGTCGAAGACGCCGATGCTGACCCTCCTGAAGCAGGCGCGCGCGTTCGGGGTCGGGTGCGTCCTCGCGACGCAGAACCCGGTCGACCTCGACTACAAGGGGCTCTCGAACGCCGGGACGTGGTTCCTCGGTCGGCTCCAGACCGAGCGCGACAAGGCGCGCGTCCTCGACGGGCTGGAGGGGGCGTCGGCGGCGGCCGGCCGCGGCTTCGACCGCGCGCGGACCGAGGCGATCCTGAGCGGGCTCGAGAGCCGGACGTTCCTCGTCAACAACGTCCACGAGGACGCGCCGGTCCTGTTCAAGACGCGGTGGGTCCTCTCGTACCTCCGCGGGCCGATGACGCGGACCCAGATCCGCGCCCTCCGGGGAGGCGCGCCCGCGCCGGCCGGAAGGACGACGAGGTCGGCGCCCGCGTCGGCCGCCCCGGCGCGGGCCGCGGCGGCGCGGAAGGAGAAGCCCCGCCCGACGGCGCCGGCCGGCGTGAAGCAGCGCTACCTCGAGGCGAACGTCCGGGCGCCCCGCGACGCCCGCCTCCTCTACCGTCCCGCGCTCGCGTCGTCGGTCGAGCTCCACTACGCCAACCGGACCGCGAAGATCGACGACTGGAAGCGCGTCGTCTGCCTCGCGCCGCTCGACGGGACGGCCGACGTCTGGCGCGACGCGCGGATCCTCCCCGACGGGGACGACCGCCTCGCCGACGAGCCGGAGCCGGACGCGACGTACGCCGATCTCCCGCCGGCGGCGGCCCGCGCGAAGAGCTGGCCGACGTGGCGGAAGAAGCTCGAGACGCACGCCTACCGCGAGTTCCCGCTGACGCTGAGCCGGTGCCGGGCGCTGAAGCTCGTCTCGAGTCCGGACGAGGACGCGCGCGACTTCGCGATCCGTCTCCGCGAGGCGGCGCGCGAGACGCGCGACGCGGCGCTCGAGAAGCTCCGCGACCGGTACGCGCCGAAGCTCCGCCGCCTGGAGGAGCGGATCCGCAAGGCCGAGGCGAGGATCGAGCGGGAGGAGTCGCAGTACGGCGAGAAGAAGGCGTCGAGCGCGATCTCCATCGGCGCCACGATCCTCGGCGCGCTGTTCGGCCGGAAGGTGGCGAGCACGGGGACGGTCGGGCGCGCGGCGACGTCGATCCGCAGCATCGGACGGGCGTCGAAGGAGAAGGACGACATCCGGCGGGCGAAGGCGGACCGCGACGCGCTGGCCGAGCAGCTCGCCGACCTCGAGCGGGAGTTCCGGGAGGAGCTCGACGACCGCGCGGCCGAACTCGAGCCGGACGACTTCGAGGTCGAGGAGCTCGTGGTCCGCCCCCGGAAGGCGGACCTCGACGCGACGCCGCCGGCGCTCGTCTGGGTCCCGTACTGGATCGGACGGGACGGGGTCGCCGAACCGGCCTCGACGGTGTAGCGTGGCGCGCGTGACCGCCGCGACCCGCCTCGCCACGCTCCATCGCCAGCTCGAGCACCACTACCGCGTCGTGCTCGTCCTGACCGAGCCGCTCGACCTCGCGGCCGCGACGTTCGAGATCGCGGCCGGGCGACCGTCGATCGCCTGGTGCCTCGGGCACCTGACGCACAACGTCCGGACCGTCCCGGCCTCGGTCTGCGACGGGAACCCCGTCGGCGAGACGACGAAGCACGAGCTCCCCCACTTCGGCGTCGCATCCGGCGCCGACTGGACCGCGCTCCTCGGCGCGTGGCGCCAGGCGACGGCCGACGCGCTGGAGGGGCTCGCGGTCCTCCGCGACGAGGACCTCTCGAAGCCGCTCACGGTCGAGGTCCACCCCGCCTTCCGCGGCCAGCTCACGTCGCGCGAGAGGTTCCTCCACGGCCACCTGTTCCACGTCGCCTGGCACGCCGGCCAGATCGGCGCCCTCCGCGCCGCTCAAGGACTCGACTGGCCGACCCCCTGATCTCGTGTCATAGTGCAGCGGCGGGCGGGGTGGAGGATCCGTCTCATGTTGGACATCGCTGCGCTCGCCCTCTCGCTCGTCGCCTCGGTCGGCGAGGAGGTCCACCCCCGTCACGCCGCGTGGTTCGACCCGAACGCGAACTACGACGCGAACGCATCATTCGAGCCGAACGCCGGTTACGTCCCCGAGGCGGGGTACGACGCGGACGCCCTCTACGTCCCGGACGCCTCGTTCGACGCCGGCGCCCGGTTCGAGCCGATGGCGCTGCACGTCCGGGCCGACCTCGTCGCCCGGGCCGCGGCGGACGACCACGGCATCCCCGTCGCGAGCGACGTCCGGACCGTCCTGCTCGGCGTCTCCGCCTGGTTCGACGCGCTGGAGGAGACCGACGAGCCGATCGTGGTCGACCCGCCCGAGCCCGGCGCGGACGAGGACGCGGGCGAGGCGTCGCCCCCGCCGTCGCGCGCCGCCCGGTACGAGCAGGCCGCCGCCGACCACCTCCGCGAGCGGTACGAGGCGCTCGCCGAGGCGATCGAGCGCCGCGACGTCGGGGACGCCAAGGGGGCGGCCGCCGCGACGAGGCGCGCGATCCGGCACGCCACCCTCGCCGACCGCGCGCTGACGAACCTCGAGGCGCTCCTGAAGCGGAGCGCGGACGAGCCTTCGCTCGCCCGCGCGGTCGTGCTCGCGGTGATCGAAGAGGACCTCGACCGGGTCGCCGCCTCGCTCGCCGCCTGACGCGGCCGGCGCGTCAGCCGCCCGACGCCCCTTCGTCCTCCTCCCCGTCCGCCCCCGCGGGCGAGGAGGCGCCCTCGTCCGCCTCCTCGTTCCCCTTCGGGTTCGAGTTCGAACCGTCTCCCTCGTCCTTCTTCGCCGGACTCTTCTTCGCACCGGCGTCGCCGCCGTTCGCCTCCTCCTTCGGCTTGGGCACCGTCTTCAAGTCGACTCCGAGTCCCGCGAGGTCGAGTTTCTTCGGGTCGAACGATCCGAGGTCGATCGTGATCGGCTTCGCGCCGCTCTCCGCCTTCTTCGTCGGAGCCTTCATCTCGATGTTCGGGTGGATCGAGAGTTCGACGGTCTTCGACTCGACGAGAAGATCCTTCGGGCCGTCGACTCTCGGCGCGACGAGCCGGACTTCCAGCAGCGCTCGGAGCGGCTTCAGGTAGCCCGGTTCGCCAGGAACGAACACGCTCGAGAGATCGACGCCGGTGAAGACGAGAGTTCCCTCCCGCTCGCCGGCGTCGGTCTTGTACGTGTCGAACCGCGCTCGCTCACGACGGTTCCGGGTGCCGTCCCCGTTCTTGCTCCGACTCAACCCGGCCACATCGATCTCGACGATGAGGGGCCGAACCTCCCCGTCGATCCTCCGAGCCTTCGGCGCGGTGATCCGATAGCCGACGTCGACGACTCCCCGCTCGACCGCTCTCTCCAGGGCTTCGAAGTACTTCTTCTCCGCATCCTCCAGGGCAGTCCGCGCCCGCTCGAGCTCCTCCTTCCCCAGATCGCTCTTGGGATCGATCTTCTTCAGCAGTCCGGTCAGTCGGGCGTCGGCCAGCTCTCGCCGACGCAGGGCGATCGCGGCCATCCCGAGGTCGATCCGATACAGCGCGTTCGTGGCCACGACCTCGAACGGGCGCCGGACGTCGGGCTGCCACGGCGGGATCTCCACGGTTCGCTCGGTCGACGGCAGGACGTGTCGATCGAGCGGCCGGTGCACGACCGGGACGACCGCGAAGAGGCGACGGTGCGGTCGGAAGTCGCCGCCGCGGTCCCGCAGCGCCGGCTCGAACGACGGTCGCATCGAGACGACGCAGGGGCGAGGATTCCCGAGGTCGGCCACGAGCGCGGCCGTCGTGCCGGTGAACGCCTGCCGCTCCTTCACGAAGCCCCTCTCTGTCGTCAATGCCTTGTCGAACTCGGCTGGGGAAGTCGTCTCCGCTCCGTACTTCTCCTTCGGCAGCGGCTCCGGCACCAGCACCACGGCCGTCAGCAGCCTCGAGAGCGGCTGCAGATCCTGCTCCTCCTCGGTCGCGACCTGGGCGGCGCGGAACCGCACGCGGAGCCGGTCCGGCCCGGGGAAGCCGACGACCATCGTCTTGTGGGTCCGGAGCCCCTCCAGCTTCTCCGCCTTCTCGACGAGCTGTTGGACGAGGCCCTGGACCCCGATCCCTTCGATCGTCCCCGACGCCTCCAGCGCCGCGGCGAGGCGGACGAAGTCGATCGTGAGCTGGTCGATCGTCTGCGCGGTCTCCGTGGGGGCGACGCTCACCACGCGGTAGTCCGAGCAGCCGGCGCGGGCGCCGACGGCGCCGAACCGGACGTCCGCGATCGCGTCGTACTGATGGAACCGCGTGTACCACCCCGGCTCGACCGTCACCTTGAAGTGGACCTTGTACGGCCGGTACTTCGACGCCTCCGGGTTGTCGAAGTCGAACGCCTCGAGGTTGGTGAACTCCAGATCGGAAGAGCACAC
>JBICIB010000558.1:0-4130 GCA_043101415.1 Planctomycetota bacterium JB042
CGCTCGCCGACCCGCGCCAGACGTACAGCTTCCCGACGTTCTCGCCGGCGCCCGTCGACCGGAACGGCGCCGCCACCAGGAGGTCGCCGATTCCGTCGCCATCGAGGTCGCCGAGACCGCCGACCCGCGCGCCGAAGCCGGAGCCGGGCTGGCCGTCGCTCGCCGTCCAGGCGGCATTGAACTCGTGCCCGTCGACCCCGCCGTTCACGCCGTTCGCGTCGCCGTGGTAGACGTGGACGAACCCCGCGACGTCGAACGGATCCGGCCCGACGATCGGCGGGAGCTGCGCGTGGCCGCGCGCTCCGATCACGACGTCGTCGAAGCCGTCGCCGTTCAGGTCGTCGGCGATCGTCCCCGACCACGCGTAGTAGGTCGGCGGGATCGCGAGCCCCGACGCCGTCCACGCGAGGACCATCCCCCCCGAGGACGAGGTGTGCGGCACGCCGAGGAAGACGTACGCGGTCCCCGGGTCGTAGACGAGGCTGCTCCCCGGCTGGTACGACTTCCCGGTGACCAGCACGAGCGCGTCGTCGGCGCCGTCCCCGTTCACGTCGCCGACCCCGACCGGCCGCGCGCCGTACTGGCTCGCGAGCGGGTTCGGGACGTCGACCTGCCACCCCGGGGTCGCCGCCAGGCCGTCCGGGCTCCCTCGGAACAGTCGGAGCTGCGGCGAGCCGTTCTCCCCGACCAGGAGGTCGTCGAACCCGTCGCCGTCGAAGTCGCCGAGCACGTGATGCGGACTCGCGAAGTGCTCGGTCGGCAGGCCGGCGTGGATCCAGTCCGGCGTCCACGCGGGGCAGAGGTCGAGCGGCTCCCCCTCGGCCGCGAAGAGGCTCACGCGGCCGGCGTCGGTCAGGCCGTTCGGATCCGCGCCGTCGTTGGCGACGGCGAGCGTATCGGTCGCGTCGAGCTCCGGGTCGCCCACCGCCTCGAGCCAGGCGGTGTGGCCGCCGTTCGGCGTCCAGAGCGGCGTCTCCCACTCCGCGTGGACGGAGAGCGGAGAGGTCCCGGACAACAGCCCGCGGAAGACGCGCACGCGACCGGTCGCCGGACCGACCGGCGGCGCCCACGTCGAGGAGAGGACGGCGAGGTCGGCCGCCCCGTCCGCGTCGAGGTCGGCGGCGACGAGCGAGAGCCCCGCGGTCTCGAACCACGGCACGCTCGCGACGGTCCACGAGCTCGGGGCGAACCCGTTGCTCGTGCCGCGGTGGAGGCGCATCGGCTCGTAGACACCGCCGCCGAAGTTCACGTTCGGCTGCGCGATCACGAGGTCGTCGAAGCCGTCCCGGTCGAAGTCGGCCGCGGCGAGGTCCCGGCTGACCGTCCCGTTGCCGCCGAACGTGGCGAACGCGCCGCCCATGTCCTGTCCGGGCAGGCCGGCCGTCGACGTGTAGATCCAGTGCCGCCCCTGCAGGGTCACGTCCTGAGGCCCGCCCTCGCCGGTGATCGCGAAGTCGAGGTTCCCGTCCGCGTTCACGTCTCCGACCTCGTGGAGGACCTTCCCGAGGTAGCACTGGGTCCGGTCCGACTGGACCCACCACGCCGCGTCCGCGATCGTCGCGGTCGTCCCGCCCGGCAGCCCCGTGCCGGCGGCGCCGTGGAAGAGGAAGACGGCCCCCTCGTACGTGTGGTTCAGGTCGGCGCTCGTGTATCGCTCGACGCCGACGAGCAGGTCGTCGACACCGTCCGCGTTCAGGTCCCCGGGCCCGAGCACGGCGCACCCGACGTTCAGGACGTGCGGGTGCTCGCCGCGGACGATCCAGTCCGCCTCGGTGACGAGCGCGTCGACGCCGCCGTTCGGCCCGTTCGGGCCGCCGTGGAACACATGCACCGAACCGTAGGTGATGCCCGCGTTCCCGTTCAGGGTGCTGATCGCGATGTCGGCGAATCCGTCGGCGTTCACGTCGCCGATTCCCCGCGCGGTCCACCAGAGCGACTCGAGCGTGTTCCCGCCGAGCACCGTCCAGGAGGGCGTCGAGGCGAACCCATCGGCCTCGCCGAGGTACAGGTCGACCCGCCCCGACCCGTGGACCGTGACCTGCGCCGGCGCTCCGCGCGCGAGCACGAGCAGGTCGGCCCGCCCGTCCCCGTTCACGTCCCCGGCGCCGGCGGCACGGGTCCCGACGTACTCGTAGGCGAGCGTCCCCTCGACCTCCCAAGTCGGCGTGTCGGGGAGGATCTGGGCCGAGGATCGAGGGGCGAGGAAGACGAACGGCAGGGAGGCGAGGAGGAGAGTGCGCATGCCCTGGAGAAAGCGGCGCGGGTCCGTCGCGTGACGCGGAATCGCGGCCTCGTCCCGAACGGCGTCAGACCCCACGACGTGCGTGAGGTGGGGTCAGACCCCACCCCGCGCCTGACGAAAGTCGGAAGCTGCGGTCGGTTTGAAGGCATCCGGCCGAGCTCGCCCCGAAGAAGTCGGGCGGGGTGAGCCACGTGCGCCCGCACGCCGACCCCGCGCTCGCCTCGGACGGGCCCTCCGAGGAGGTAATCGCTACCGCGAGGTGACGACTGAGTGAGGTGGGGTCAGACCCCGCTGCTTGCGCGTCGTGGGGTCTGACGCCGTCGGGTTGACGCCGTCGGGTTCAGCGGGCGGTGTTTCTCAGGGACTCCTCGGCGGGGTGGGTCACGCCGTGGGCGTCGATCAGGGAGACCGCTCGGGCGGCGAGGGTGCGGGCGGCGGTTTCGTCGCCGATCGCGAGCGCGGCGCCGGAGGCTTCGGCGAGGCAGCCGACGGCGAACGCGAAGTTCTCGGTCGCTTCGCTCGCGTCGGCGGCGGCGCGGAGCTTCGGGATCGCTTCGGCCGGGCGGCCGGTCTCGAAGAGCGCCTTCCCGAGCTTCCCCATCGACGCGGCGACGTACGCGTGATCGTCCCCGTACGCGCGGCGCTGCAGCGGGATCAGCGCCTCGTAGATCGGGACCACCTCGGCGTGGAACCCGGCCCGGAAGAGGCACCCCGCGCCGTTCCCCCGCAGGAGGACGGCGTACGCGTGCTCCGGCCGGTAGTACGCCGCGAACCAGTCGGCGAGCGCGAGGTAGGCGCGTCCGGCCGCCTCGAACTCCCCCTTCATCTCGAGCAGCCCGGCGAGGTTCGCCTCGGTCATCCGGGCCGCCGGCGCCTCCGGCCCGAACACCTCGCGCTGGAGCGCGAGCGCCTCCTCGTACGCCGCGCGCGCCTCCTCCCCGCGGCCGAGCTTCCGATGCGCGAGCCCGAACGCGTTCAGCGCCACGGCGAGGTCGCTCGGTCGCGCGCCGTCCGCCGACCGGAGGATCGCGAGCGTCGCCTCCGCCTCGGACCGCGCCTCCTCGAACCGGCCGGCCTTCAGCAGCGCCCCCACCAGCGTCACCCGCTCGCGCGCGGCGAACGCCGGACCCGCGCCGCGACGCTCGAGCTCGGCGAGGGCGCGGCGACGGAGCTCCAATTCCTCGCCCGGACGCTGCTGCCGCCGGCGGACGGCCGCGAGCACGCCGAGGTAGCCGCCCACCTCCGGGGGAACGACCTCGTCCGGCGCCCCGGCGGCCCACTCCCTCGCCCGGAGCGCGTCCCCCTCCGCCTCGTCGACCCGATCGAGGTTGAGGTGCACCGCGCTCCGCAGCGCCAGCGCCGCCCCGCGCAGCGGCTCGACCCAGCTCGCCTCCACTCCGTCGAGCGTCTCCATCAGGCCGTCGAGCAGCGGCAGCGCGCCCCGGTCGTCCCCGAGGTGGTGCCGCACCTTCGCGATCGAGTACGACAGCCGCGCCCGATCGACCGGCCGGTCCGCGAGCTCGGCGCCGAGCTTCTCCGCCGCGGCGTCGAGCACGTCCATCGCGGTCGGCTGCCGCCCCCCGTTCCGCTCCGGGTTCACCTCCCCGAACGCGTCGAGCAGGAACCGCACCACCTCCTCGGCCTGCGCGTGGGCGGTCCGCGCGTCGGCGAGCGACCGCTCGAGTCGGCCGGCGTACCGGTGCTGCTGCACGAGCAGCGCCGTCGGGACCAGCACGACGAGCAACGCTCCGAGCCCGATCGCCACCGCGAGCGCCGGCCGACGCTCGCACCACCGCCGCGCCCGGAGCCACGGGCCGAGCGGCTCGGCGGCGACCGGCTCGCGGGCGGGGAGACGCGCGAGGTCCGCCGCGAACGCCGCCGCGTCGCG
>JBICIB010000559.1:0-6738 GCA_043101415.1 Planctomycetota bacterium JB042
CGCTCCGCCGCGGACCGGACGGCCGCTTCGCGTTCGTCTCCGGGCTCGGCGACCTGGTGGTGATGGACGAGCACGGCGAGGGCCGGAGGACGATCGTCTCCGGCTGGGACTCGCCCGACTTCGACTGGTCGCCGGACGGGAAGTGGCTGGCGTACTCCAGGAACGACGACGACTTCAACGAGGACGTCTGGATCGCGCCGGTCGACGGGTCACGGGCGCCGTTCAACGTCTCGGTCCACCCGGACAACGACTCCGGTCCCGCCTGGTCGCCCGACGGGAAGGTGCTCGCCTTCAGCGGGCGCCGCTCCGACCAGGAGGTCGACGTCTACTACGTCTGGCTCCGCGCGAGCGACGACGAGGAGGACTCGCGCGACCGCCGCCTCGAGAAGGCGCTCGAGAAGATGAAGAAGGAGCGAAAGGAGAAGTCGAAGGGGAAGAAGTCCGACGCGCCGAAGAAGGAGGACGACGCGGACGGCGGCGACGGGAAGGACGGCGACGAGGACGACGACGCGAAGGCGGAGAAGAAGGAGGAGTCGAAGCAGGAGAAGAAGGGGAAGGACGAGGTCGAGGTCGTCATCGACTTCGACGGTCTCCGCGACCGGATCCACCGGATCTCGACGCCGAACTCGTACGACGGCGGCCTCTACT
Organism: Planctomycetota bacterium JB042; assembly: GCA_043101415.1. Classification (GTDB taxonomy): domain Bacteria; phylum Planctomycetota; class B15-G4; order B15-G4; family JADJEK01; genus JAUIEL01. The sequence continues at coordinate 649 of JBICIB010000559.1, forward strand.
GGATCGAGGACGACAAGCTCGCCTTCTACTCGTCGGCCGGCCCGTCCGGACGCGCGACGTACACCGTCGAGTTCCCCGACGAGCTGAAGCCGAAGAAGCTCACCTCCTCCTCCCTCTCCGGGAGGATCCGCCTGGAGAAGGCGAAGAAGGTCGGCGGGGTCAGCGACGGCAAGCCGGCGGTCCTGAGCGGCAAGGGGTCGCTGACGACGTACGCGTTCTCGGCGAAGCAGGAGCACGACGCCGCCGACCGGAACGGCGCCGCCTTCGTCGAGGGGTGGCGCGCGATGCGCGACCGGTTCTACGACGAGCGGCTGAACAACCGCGACTGGGAGGCGATCCGGCGGAAGTACGAGCCGGCGGCGCGCACGGCGGTCGACGCGGACCAGCTCCGCGAGGTCGGCAACATGATGCTCGGCGAGCTGAACGCCTCGCACCTCGGCTTCTCGGTCTTCGCCTCCTCCCCGCGCGGCGACGAGCCGTTCACGGACGTCACGGCCCACCTCGGCGTCCGGTTCGACGCCGACTTCGAGGGGCCGGGCTGGAGGGTCCGCGACGTCCTCCCCGGCGGCCCCGCGTCCGAGCGCACGTCGCGCCTCGAGGCGGGCGAGGTCGTCCTGTCGATCGACGGGACCGCGGTCTCGGCGGCGACCGACCCGACGCTCGTCCTGAACGGCGACCTCGCGCGGGACGTCCGGCTGAAGGTCCGGGACGGGGACGGAGAGGTCCGGGAGGTGACGATCCGCCCGATCTCGTACCGGTCGGCCCGGTCGCTCCTGTACGACGCGTGGCTCGAGTCGAACCGCCGGCGCGTCGACGAGGCGTCCGACGGCGCGCTCGGCTACCTCCACATCCGCGGCATGAACTGGTCGAGCTTCCTGAAGTTCGAGGAGGAGCTCTACAAGGTCGGCTACGGCAAGGACGGCCTCGTCGTCGACGTCCGGAAGAACGGCGGCGGCTCGACCACCGACCACCTGCTGACCGCGCTCACGCAGCCGGTCCACGCGGTCACCGTCCCGCGCGGCGGCGGCCCGGGGTACCCGCACGACCGGAAGGTGTACGCGACCTGGAACAAGCCGATCGTCGTCCTGTGCGACCAGGACAGCTTCTCGAACGCCGAGATCTTCTCGCACGCGATCAAGCACCTCGGGCGCGGGACGCTGGTCGGCGCGCCGACGGCGGGCGGCGTGATCAGCACCGGGAGCCAGCGGCTGCTCGACCGGTTCGGGATGGTCCGGATGCCGTTCCGCGGCTGGTACCTCCTCGACACGGGCGAGGACATGGAGCGGAACGGCTGCGTCCCCCACCACGTCGTCTGGCCGTGGCCCGGCGAGCTGCCGCGCGGCGAGGACGTCCAGCTCGAGACCGCGGTCCGCGTGCTGACCGAGGACGTCGAGGAGTGGAAGGCCCGCCCGCGCCCGGCGCTCCGGAAGGCGTCCGAGCGCGACCGGCGCTGAGCGCCGCCGCCGTTCCGCCTCGGGTCAGACGCGGCGTTCGACGCCGAGGATCTCGAAGATCGAGTCCTTCAGCTCGCGGAACCGGCGGTCGTCCGGGTCGCGGGGGCGGTCGAGCGGGTTGTCGAGGACGGAGTGGATCGTCGCCGGGCGGCGCGTCATGACCGCGACGCGATCCGCCAGCTCGACCGCCTCCTCGACGTCGTGGGTGACGAGGATGCAGGTCTTCCCCGTCTCCTGCCAGATCCGGACGATCTCGCGCCGCATCTCGAGCCGCGTGAACGCGTCGAGCGCGCCGAACGGCTCGTCGAGGTAGAGGACGTCCGGCTCGACCGCGAGCGCGCGCGCGAACTCGACGCGCTGCTTCATCCCGCCCGACAGCTCGCTCGGGTACGCCTTCTCGAACCCCTCCAGGCCGACGAGGCGGATGTACCGCATCGCGATCTCGTGCTTCTCGTCGAACGAGAGGTCGCCGAGCCCGAACGCGATGTTGTCCCAGACCGAGTACCACGGGAAGATCCCGGTCTCCTGGAAGACGAAGACGCGCTTCCGGGACGGCTTCCGGACGAGCTCGTCATCGATCTCGATCGAACCGGTCGAGACGGTCTCGAACCCGGCCACGCAGTTCAGCAGGGTCGACTTCCCGCAGCCGGACGGGCCGACGATCGCGAGGAACTCCCCCTCGACGACCGAGAGGTTCACGCCGTCGAGGACGTGCACCTCCTCGCCCTTGTCGTTCACGAACGTCTTGTGGACCTCGCGCACGGAGATCTTCGTCGTCATCGTCGGCTCATCCCCCGGCGGGCCAGCGCCGCCGATTCGATCCGCGACATCCCCGAGTCGAGCAGCAGGCCGATGATCGCGATCACGACCATCGCCGCCTCGACGTGATCGAATCGGATCGCGTTGCGGGAGTCGTTCACCTGGAATCCGAGACCGCGCTCGACGCCGACCATCTCCGCCGCGACCACCACGACCCACGAGATCCCGAGCGCGAGCCGGAGCCCGGTCAGGATCTGCGGCATCGCCGCCGGGACGAGCACCCGCCGGAAGAACGGCAGCCCCTCCACCCCGAAGTTCCGGGCCGAGCGGATGAACTTCTGGTCGACCGACGCCACCGCCGAGGTCGTGGCGGTGACGATCGGGAAGAACGACGCGAGGAAGACCAGGAAGATCGCGGAGAAGTCCGCCGACAGGAGGCCGTGTCCGCCGAACATCAGCACGGCGATCGGGATCCAGGCGATCGGCGAGATCGGCCGGAGGGCCTGGATGACCGGGTTGAAGGTCATCTTGCAGCGCGGCGACCACCCGAGGACGATCCCCAGCGGAATGCCGACCGCCGCCGCGTGGCAGAACCCCCAGGAGACCCGGAAGACCGACGCGACGATGTTCTTCCAGAGGTGGCCGGCCGCCATCACCTCGCCGATGCCGACCATCGTGAGCCACGGACCCGCGACCTCCGCGACCCCGTGCCCGAGGGTCAGGAGGTGCCAGGCCCCGACGAACAGGGCGAACCCGAGGACGGCGAACGCGATCGATCGGAGTCTCATCGTCCCGCCTCCTGGAGCGGCATGGCGGGGAGGCGGCCCCGCTCGAAGCGCGGGTCGCAGAAGTCGAGGAAGTCGAACGGGTCGTCCGGCGTCACCGGACGCTTCCCGAAGAAGCCGAGCCGATTCGCCCAGCCCAGGATCTCCTCGAACTCCTCCCTCGCGAGCTCCAGCTCCGTGTACTTCACCCGATCGGGGGGCTTCGTCAGCACCCACTTCAGGAGCTCCGGGTTCTGGTTGTAGTACCGCTGCTGGGCGGCGATGACGGCGGCCTGAAGCCTCGGGGTGTGGCCGAACTCCTTCGAGATGACGACCTTCCCCCGCGTCCGATCCTCGGCCGTCGCGTCGCCCTCGAGGACGAGCCCCTCGAGCAGGCGCTCGTCCCCTTCGTCCAACCACTTCCCCGACGCCGTGATGCCGGTCACGAGCTCCTGCACCAGCGCCGGATCCGTGTCGATCAACTCCTGCGTGACGATCAGGACGCACGAGATGAAGTTCGGCCAGATGTCCTTCGTATGATGGAGCACGCGTCCCGAACCGTCCATCTCCGCCTGGGCGCAGAACGGCTCGCCGACGATGTAGCTCTCGAACGTCCCCGCCCGCAGCGCGGCGGGCATGTCCGGCGGCGGGAAGTCGAGCAGCTTCAGGTCGTGCTCGGCGAAGCCGTAGTCCTGCTTCATCTTCTCGACCAGGATGCGCTGGTTCGCGTATCGATGCGGGATCGCCATCGTCGTCCCCCGCAGGTCGGCGAACGACTGGTAGTCCGAGTCCTTCCGCACGACGATCGCCGTCCCGTCCCGGTGGCCGAGGTGGACGATCTTCACCGGCTCGGTCCCCTCCCGCGCGAGCTGCATCGCCAGCGGAGCGAGGAGGAACGCCGCATGCAGGTTCCCTCCGAGGATGGCCTCGGTCATCTCGGGCCAGCTCTGGTACCGCTGTGACCGGAAGACCGTCCCCGTGTCGTTCTGTTCCGTCACCCAACTGGTGACGGGGCAGGTGAGGTGTCACGTCACGGGGAGGTGGCCGACGACGAGCTGCTCGCGCCCCCTCTTCTTGAACCAGTCGAGGTTCATGAGGCCGTGCGCGAACGTGATCGCGGAGAGGAACGCCGCGAAGGCGAGGAGGAGCCGGAGAGCCTGATTCATCGGAGCATCACGAAAACGGCCGGGCGGGTCGCCGGCCGAACGAATTCCGGGCCGGGACGGGTCCAGGAACATCGTCGTTCCGGACGCCGGGACCGTAGCGAGCCTGCTGCGGACGCCGGCGTCCACGGCCGCGTTGCCGTGAGGAGGAGAGAGACTAGCCGACCGCCCGGAGTTTTCAACGCAAGCTGCACGATCCTCGACCGTCGACCGCGCCGGCCGATCGCCCTGCGACGATTCGCCGCGCCCCTCAGCTCGAGAGCCGCGCGATCCGCCGCGCCGCGTCCTCGAGCCCCTTCATCCGACGCGCGCCGCCGTCCCGCATCATCCACCGCGCGCGCAGCTCTCTCGCCCGGTCGAGCGCGCCGGCCCGGTCCTTCAGCGCGTGCTCGCAGAGCTTCGCCGCCTCGAGGACCGGCGCGGGGTCTCCCGGGGCCGCCGCGGCGAGCCGGTCGAGGACGGCGAGCGCGTCGGCCGGCGCGCCGCCCCTCGCGAGGTCCTTCGCGAGCGCGAGCGCCGCCTTCCGGAACTCGGCCGGCACGCGGTACGTCCCGGGCGCGAGCTCGCCCGCCGCGCGCTCGAGCAGCGGCCGCGCCGCGTCGACCGCGCCGCCGTCCCGCAGCACCAGCCCCGCCGCCGCCGCCTCTCCCGCGTCCGCGGGCGCACCGAGCGCCCGGTCGACCCGGATCGTGAGCGCGAGGAGCGAGAGGACGTCGATCAGGTTGTGCTCGAAGACGCGCTCGAGCCGGCCGTCGTCGTCCCCCGCCAGCCAGTCGAACCACGCGTCCGGGCACTCCGCGCCGCCGAGGTCGTCGACGCGCCGCACGCCGAGGAGCTCCTGCTCGAAGTCGCGCAGCCGCGTCCGCCGGAGCGTCCGGCCGAACAGCCGCCGCCCGACGTGGACGAGGTCGAGGTGCGGCAGCGCGCCGAGCGGCCGGCCGAGCCCGAGCATCGCCGCCCGGTCGTCGAGCCGGTGGCGGTCGAACGACTTCCCGCAGAACGTCACCAGCCGCGGCCGGTCGAGAACCCGCCCGAGGACCCGCTCGAGGAACGCCGGCTCGTGCTCCGGCCCCTCGAGCAGGACCTGCTCGACCGTCACCTCGTCCCGCCCCACCGTCAGCATCCCGACCTGGAAGACGTACACCCCCGCCCCGCCGCCGAGGTCGGTCGTCTCGGTGTCGAGGTACGTCGCCTCGCCGGCCGGGAGCGGGGCATCGAGTCGCGCCGCGGTCCCGAGCCGCGCGGCGTCGCACCCGGCGACCTCTCCGAGCGCGTGGCGGCCGTGCCGCGCGTCGAGGGAGAACCGCGTCGTCCGGACGGTGACGCCGTCGGCCGAGCGCTCCTCGACCGCACGCGCCGCGGGGCGCGCGCCGGCGGCCGCCGCGCCGTCGTCCGGCCGCCCGGACGCCGGCGTCCCCGCCGCGCGCGCCGCGGCCCGCCGCGCCGCCGCCCGCGCCTCCTGCTTCCGCAGCCGGTCCCGCAGGCTCATCCGAGCAGCCCCCCGACCAGGAGCCGCGCCACGCGCTTCGCCTCCTCCCCCTTCCCCGGGCCGAGGCACGACGGGCACCCCTCCGGACACGGGCATGCGTCGAGGACGTCCGCGGCGACGGCGAGCACCTCGGCGCGCGCCTCGAAGATCTTCTCGCAGAGACCGACGCCGCCCGGGACGTCGTCGAACAGGTGGAGGACCGGACGGCGGTCGCGCGGCGACTTGATCTCCGCCGTGACGCCGAAGTCGGACGGCGCGGCCCGCACGACGAGCGGCGCGACCTGTTTGAGGAGCGACGCGAGCCCGCCGAGCGCGGCGGGGTTCCCGGCCCGGTAGAGGCCGGCCTCGTGCGCGGCGTCCGGATCGATCAGGAGGACGAACGCGTCGGTCGACAGCTCCTCCGACGGGAGCGCGACCTTTCCGGTCCCGACGTCCTCGCGCGTGAGGACCCGGAGCTACTG
>JBICIB010000560.1:0-7492 GCA_043101415.1 Planctomycetota bacterium JB042
GGACGAGACCGCGCGGACGGTCCGTCCGCTCTGCCTCACCTTCTGGGGGACGGTCTGGACCGCCGGCGCGTGGTGCGAGCTCCGTCGCGACTTCCGGACGTTCCGCCCCGACCGGATGCGCTCGGTCGAGTCCGGCGAGCCGTTCGAGGACGAGACGGGGAAGGACCTGCCGGCGTACCTCGCGGAGGTGCGCCGTCGGATGGGGAAGGAGGAGGGGTGATCAGCCGTCGGCGAGCGCGAGGTCGAGCTGCCCCGACGCCGGGTCGAGCCGGTGGATCCTCACCGACAGGGTCTTCCCGAGCCGGTACTCGTTCCTCCCGCCCTTCAGCGAGGCGCCGTCCAGGCGGTACGGACCGTTCGGGAGCTGGTCGGTCGGGAGGAAGCCGTACGTCCCGTACTCGGTCAGCTCGATCATCAGCCCCTTCTCGACCACGCCGGTGACCTGTCCGTCGGTCGGGACGCCGCCGAGCCGCATCAGGAACTCCAGCACGCGCCGCCGGCGGATCCGCTTCTCGGCCCCGTCCGCGGCGATCGCCCGCGCCGTGACGTGGGCGCCCTCCTCCTCGAACTCGTCGTCCTCGACCGGGTCGGGGAGGCGGTCGTCGGGGCGCATGCGGATCGGCCCGCCCTCCTCGCGCAGGAGCGCCCGGACCTGGCGGTGGACGGTCAGGTCCGCGTAGCGCCGGATCGGCGACGTGAAGTGGGTGTAGGCGTCGAAGCCGAGGGAGTAGTGCGACGAGTCGCGGGTGGTGTAGATCGCGCGCGGGAGACAGCGGAGCATCGCCGAGGTGACGGTCGGCCCGAACCCCTTCTCGACCGCGCGGTGGATCGCGGTGTCGAGCCGCCCTCGCGACGACTTCGTGATCTCGAGGTCCTTCAGCGTCCGCCAGACGCCGGAGAGGTCGTCCGGCCGCGGGTGGTGACGGAACAGCGCCGGCATCTCCCGCGACAGCATGAGCCGCGCGACCTCGCGGTTCGCGGCGAGCATGAACTCCTCGATCACGCCGTGCGCGACGTCCGCCTCGATGTCGTGGACGTCGACGACGTCGCCCCGGCCGTCGTAGACGAACTCGACCTCCGAGCGCGGGAGGTCGAGCGACGGGCGGCCGCGGCGGAGGAGCGCGGCGAGCTTCTTCATGTCGAGCAGGAGCGCGCCGACCCGCCCCCGCTCCCGCGCCGAGCGGTCCATCACGCGCGACGCCCGCTCGTACGAGAAGCGGCGGTCGGACCGGATGACGCTCTCGGCGAACTTCGTCTCGAGCAGCTCCCCCTTCGCGTCGAACCGCATCAGGACGCTCATCGCGAGCCGTTCGACCCCCTCGCGGAGCGAGCAGAGGTCGTTCGACAGCTTCTCCGGGAGCATCGGGATGACGCGGTTCGGCAGGTAGACGCTGGTGCCGCGCCGGTAGGCGTCGTCGTCGAGGGCGGTCCCCGGGCGGACGTAGTGCGAGACGTCGGCGATGTGAACGCCGAGCTCCCACTCCCGGCCGCGCCGTTCGAGCGAGATCGCGTCGTCGAAGTCGCGGGAGGTGATCGGGTCGATCGTGACGACCGTGGTCGTGTCGCGCAGGTCGAGTCGGTGGCGCAGGTCGGCCCGGCCCGGCGCCCGCAGCTTCTCGGTCTCGGCGAGGACCGCCTTCGAGACGTTCGGGGTGATCTCCAGCTCGGCGAGGACCGCCTCGTCCTCGACGTCCGGAGCGCCGGACCGGCCGAGGACGCGGCGGACGCGGAACCCGGTCTTGGTCGGCGCGACCAGCACCTTGTCCCCCTTCCTCGCGTCGCCGTCGACGTCGAGCGTTTTCGGGATCCGGTGGGCGTCGGGGGAGAAGGCGCCCTGCCCGAGGTACGTCCCGGCCAGCAGGGCGCGGCCGCGCGACACGACCCGGGTGACCCGCGCCGTCTTGTTCTCCCCCGGTCGCGCGAGGACCGTGTCGCCGTCGATCGCGTCCCCCTCGTGGCCCGGCGGGACGAACCGGTCGGCCGCGTCGGCGTCGGAGGCGTCCGACGGGACGAGGAAGCCGAACCCGCGCGGGTGGCCCGAATAGATGCCGCGGAGCTCCTTCGAGGACGACCGGGAGGTCGAGGAGGAGCTCTTCTTCCGCTTCCGGGACTGCTTCTTCTGGTTCATGGAACTCCGGGCCGAGGGGGACGACCCGGGAAGCGTAGCCGCGCGGCGTCGAGAGTCATGCACCGAACGAGGACCGGCCCGTCCCGCGTCGCCGCGGAACGGGCCGGTCGGGTGGGGCGGGCCGCGTCAGGGGAGCACGATCACGCTCGATCCCAGGGGCGGCTGGGTCGGCGTGAGCGTCACCGCGACCTTCGCCTTCTTCGAGCCGAACCCGTTGCCGCCGATCTGGAGCGAGTACGTCCCCGCGAGCGGCAGCGGCAGCCCCTGGAGCGCGAGGCCGCCGTTCCCCGCCGGCTGCTGGAACGCCGCGGTGTCGAGCGCCACGTTCTCCGGGTTCCGGACGGTCAGCGAGAGCGGGCCGGCGAACTTCCCGTTCGGCAGGAACGCGCCCGAGAGCGTCGCGCCCGGCAGGACGCGCACGATCGCGGTCGGGCTCTTGGACGTGAGCGTCACCGTGGCCGGCTTGGCGGGCTTGGAGAGCTTGAGGCCGGTCTGGATCTGGAGCGGGCCGACCCCCTTCGTGCTCCGGATCGTGACGCCGTACAGGCCGTCGCTCTTCAGCTTGAGCGTCAGCTTCTTCGTCTTCCCCGGCTTCACGGTGACCTTCTTCGTCTTCGCCTTGCCGCCCCCCTGGACCGTGACCAGGAGCTTCATCTTCTCGGTGGCGCCGGACAACGTCACCGGGAGCTTCATCCCGACGAACCCCTCCGACGAGGCGCCGAGCGAGTCGAGCGGGCCGTCGATCTGGCCGACCAGCGTGTCCCCGGGGACGAACATCTTGTACGCCGCGGTCATCTCGACCGAGATCGTGAACGCGTCGGACGGGTCGTTCGCGTTCTCGAACCGGACCGTGGCCGTGTGCGTCCCGACCTCCACCCCGTCGACCAGCTTCGACGGGTCGAACCCGATCGAGACGTTGGTCCCCGGGTCGCCGGCGACCACCCCGCCTCCTGCCGCCGGCGAGACGGTCACCCACGGCGCGGACGGCGTCGCGGTCCAGTCCAGCGGGAAACCGCCGATGTTCGTCACCGTCCGGACCACGGCCGCCGGCGGCGCGGTCTTCAGCTCGTGCGTGACGGAGATCGGAGCGCCCGAGTCGACCGTGAGGTTCGACGGGACGTACTTCACGCGCAGGTCCGCCTCCGTTCCGCCGTTCCAGGGCATGGTCAGCCACGGACCCGCCGGCAGGAACGGCGTCGTCGCCTTGTCGTGGACGACGCGCGCGCGCCAGGAGTAGAGCCCTTCGGCGAGGGAGGAAGGGGCCTGGAAGAGCATGGTCCCGTCCTTCCCGGTGTCGGTCGGGTCGCCGACGCCGGAGGCGACGAGAGCGCCGGCCGCATCGGAGAGCTCCCAGCGGAGTCGGACCTTCCCCCGCCCGAAGGGAGTTCGCCCGAGCATCTCGATCCGGAAGGTGTCGATCGGAGTGATCCCGAGCCGCGGGATCGGTCCGGCGTCGTTGCCTCGGCGCTGGCGGGGGCGCGCGGCGAGCGGGTTCGTCCCGACCGGAGCGTCGTTCCCGAGGTGGAGGGTCCAGGTTCCCGCGCTCGCGTTCGACGCGTCGTCGAACTCCGGCGCGCCGACGACGACGTCGGCGTAGCCGTCGCCGTTCACGTCGCCCGCCGTGGACACGGCCCGGCCGAACAGGCCGTTCGCGACGGTGCCGAGGAGCAGCTTGTCGATCTCGGAGCCCTGGGGGCCCGACATGGACCCGAAGTGGATCGACGCGTACCCGTTGGCGCCGCTCCCGTCCGTCCCGGGAGCGCCGGCGATCACGTCGGCGAAGCCGTCGGCGTTCACGTCGCCGGCATCGGACACGGACGTTCCGAGGCGCGCCTGCGCGCCGACGCCTTGGATGGTGCTGCCGATGGGGACGGGGACGAACCCGAGGGAGAGGCCAGGCTCGCCCCTCAGAACGTGCGCGCGTCCGCCGCCGGTGAACGGCTCGCCGACCACGGCGTCGGTGTAGCCGTCCGCGTTGAAGTCGCCCGCCTCCGAGACCGAGAACCCGAGGTTCCCCGAGGCGTTGTTCCCCGAGTGGCTCGACGCGGGGGTCGTCGAGAGCCCCGCCGCGGACCCGAAGTAGTAGAACGTCCTCCCCGCGTCGACGGTGCCGACGTCGTACCCCGGCGCGCCGACGAGGACGTCGGAGAAGCCGTCGCCGTCCACGTCCCCGGCCGAGGAGACCGAGAACCCGAAGCGGGCGCCGGCCTGGTCTCCCTCGTCGGCCCACGTGTCGACCCCCGACAGCCCCACGGCGTTCGGGCTCCCGAGGTAGACGAAGGCCTGGCCCTCGTCGACCTCGCCGGCGTCGCGCAGCGGGGCCCCGAAGATGATGTCGCAAAACCCGTCGCCGTTCACGTCCCCGGCGACGGAGACCGAGTACCCGAGGTCCGAATCGCTCTGGATGCTCCCGCCCACGAAGCTCGGGGTCGGGGAGAGCCCCGCCGCGGAGCCGAGGAAGGTGTAGATCGCGCCGCCGGACGGCTGTCCGCCGCCCGCCGTCGCCTTGGGGGCCCCGACGATCACGTCGGAGTAGCCGTCGCCGTTCAGGTCGCCGGCCGTCGAGACCGAGACTCCGAGGTTCGCGAACGCGTTGTCGCTCTCGAACGTCCACGCGGGCGTCGAGGTGGTGCCGGCGTTCGGGTGCGTGATCCCGCCGTGGTACACGAGGGCCCGCCCCTCGCTCTCGTCGCCGTTGGAGTACGTCGGCTCGCCGGCGATCCAGTCGGCGAACCCGTCCCCGTTCACGTCGCCGGCGCTCGCGACCGACGACCCGAGGCGCCGGCTCGCGGAATCCCCCCGGTCGAACGTCACGGGCATCGTGCCCGGTCCGGCGGGGGACCCGTAGTGGACCTGCGCCCGCCCCTCGTTCGTCTGTCCGTTGGTGAACGTCCGGGCCCCGAAGATCACGTCGGAGAAACCGTCCCCGTTCACGTCGCCGGCCGTGGCGACCGCGTTTCCGAACGCGGGGTTCGCCTCGAACAGCGCGCGCAGGAAGTCGGGTTCGGTCGAGAGTCCGCCGGCGGAGCCGTGGTGGACGAACACCTGCCCCTGGACCGATCCAGGGCCGTCGAAGCCCGGCGAGCCGATCGCGAGGTCCGCGTACCCGTCCCCGTTCACGTCGCCGGCCGTTCCGACCGCCGCCCCGTAGAGCGCGCCGGCCCCGTTCCCCTGGTCCTGCCAGTTGGGCGCGACGCTCGCCGTTCCCGGCGATCCGTGGTAGACGAACGCCCACCCTTCGTCGACCGGGCCCGTGGTGAACCCGGGCGACCCGACCACGACGTCGGAGAAGCCGTCGCCGTTCACGTCGCCGGCGGTGCCGACCGCGTACCCGAACCGCGCGTTCGTGAAGTTCGAGTCCTTCGTCCACTCGGCCGTGGTCGCGACGCCGCCGGACGAGCCGTGGTGGATCGCCGCGAAACCCTCGTCGACCTGGCCGGCGTTGTAGTTCGGGGCGCCGACGATCACGTCGGAGAAGCCGTCGGCGTCGACGTCGCCGGCCGTCGACACGGAGAATCCGAAGTTCGCGAAGTCGTCGTTCGCCTCGAGGGTCGCGGACGGCGTCGGCGACATCGATGCGCCGCCGTGGAAGACGTACGCGAGCCCCTCCCGGGTGGTCCCCTGCTCGGCCCGCGGCGCGCCGACGATCACGTCGGAGAAGCCGTCGCCGTTCACGTCGCCCGCCGTCGAGACCGACGTCCCGAAGAACGCGTTCGTCTGCGCGATGGTGAGCTGGGCGTACGGCGAGAAGGCGAGCACCGACCCGCTCGAGGAGCCGCGGTAGATCTCGGCGCGCCCCTGTCCGGTGATCGCGCCGGTGTACGCCCGGACGCCGATCACGATGTCGGAGCGGCCGTCGCCGTCGACGTCCCCCGCCGTCGCCACGGAGTAGCCGAACTCCCCGCTCGCGGCGCTCCCGTTCAGCGTCAGGTCCGCCACCGTCGGGAGGCCGTTCGCGTCGCCGAGGAAGATCCGGACCTGGCCGACGTTGTTGAAGAAAGGCGCCCCGACGATCACGTCGGAGTACCCGTCCGCGTCGAGGTCCCCGGCCGTCGCGACCGAGAAGCCGAACTGCCCGTTCGCCGTCCCCCCCTCGACCTCCCACGCGGGGTTGTCGACGAGCGGGTCGATCACGATCGGGTACCGCGCGTCGCGGTCGTCGACCTCGAGGCGGATGGCGCCGGGGGCGGACGTCATCGCGGACGGCAGCTCGCGGCCGTTCGCGTCGACGACGTGCAGCTTGGCGTACCGCACGACCGCCGCGCCGTCGGCGTCGCGATACTCGATCCCGCCGGGGTACGACCGTGCGGCGAGCGGACCGGAGACCGCGAGGTCGACGACGACGCGCGCGTCGGCGGCGCCGCCCGGGCGCCTCGAGAGCGTGAACCCCTGCTCCACGCCGCGGGCGTCGTTGACGTACCACTCGACGACGTCGCCGCGCCGGTACTCGACGCGGTTCCCCTCGACCGCGAGTTCGGGGGACGAGACCGTTTCGAGCGCGTCCCCGCGTCCGAGGCCGCGCAGCGAGAGCCGCCACTCGAAGTCGCGGTCCGAGCCCGGCCCGGGCGCGATCCGGAGCCCGTCGGCCGAGAACCGGACGTCGAAGCGCTGCGCCCGGTTCGTCGCCCGGTGGGCCCTCTCCCCGGCCGAGGTGACGTCGTACTCCGCGCGCCGGATGTCGTCCTGGACGGCGTCGAGCCACTCCGAGGACGGATCCGCGGGTGGCGCCGGCGGACCGGCCTCGGCGGGGAGGGAGCCGAGCGCGACGACGAGCAGGATCGGGAACGGACGACGCATGGGACTCCTCCGGTCGGCGGGGCGGTCGCGCGCGGACGCGCGCGCTCCATGGGTGTGAGGGAAAGGGGGTGTGAGGGAAAGGCGACTCGGCGGCGCATCCGTCCCCGGCCTCGTGCGGTCGGGAATGCGAATCACGCCGACGAAGCGATCCGGGGGTCGGGTTCCAGAGCCGTGACCGAACCGGGTTCGCGTCTCGAGTGCGTCAGCGATCAGCGTCCCCGTTCCGGCAGAGGGGACGCGGCGTGCCGACGAATCGAGCGGAGCATACCACGGCGCGCGTGATCGATCGGAGGAGATCGCCATGGGGTCTTCGACCCGTTTGGTCCCGGCGGGCGATGTGGGCCTCGCTCCGGCGTCGCGGGCGAGAGCGGGCCGCGACCGCGCGCCGGCCTCCGGGTCACGGTCCGACGCGGAGCGTCGCCGTCATCGGGAGATGGTCCCCGCCGAGGTCCGGGCCGACCCCGGCCGCGACCGGGCGCGCCCCGGCGCCGGCCAGGACGTAGTCGATCCGGACCGACGGCGGGATCGGCAGGCGGTGGTAGCGGCCGAGGACCGGGAACGTGTGGC
>JBICIB010000561.1:0-2527 GCA_043101415.1 Planctomycetota bacterium JB042
GCCGTGCGTGCTCGGGTTCTAGGAGCTGGCGGCGCTCCCGCCGGCCGCGCTCGAGGTCGACGTCTCGCGTCGGGTCCCGAAGCGGCGGGGCGACGCCGTGCGCCTCGCGGCCCTGCTCGACCGGGTGAGGCCGACGGCGCGGGCGACGCACCTGACGCTCCACGCCTCGAAGGACGACTTCCACGCGTCGATCCCGCTCGACGAGGTGCGCGAGCGGGGGCTCGTCGTGTTCCGCCTCGAGGGAGCGCCGCTGGCGGACGAGGCGGGCGGGCCGTTCCGGTTCCTGATCGTCGACGCGGCGTCGTGCCGGGCGGCCGAGGTCGACACCTGCGCGAACGTGAAGTTCGTCGACCGCCTCGAGCTGACGGCGGGCCGGGGTGACGACAACCGCCCCACCACGCCCCGGGACCACCGGAAGCTCCACGCGTCCACCGCTGAAGAAGGACGGTCCGACCGGCCGATGAATACCGCTCCTCGGGACGGGTAGGGGGACGCCGGGCGCCGCTTGTCCGAGTCGAGCGCCCCTTCTACGCTCTTTGTCCCGCGCAACCGTTGACCGATGGAGTCGGAGCATGCTGGGTGGTGGCGGAGTCCTGATCGCGCTTCTGGTCGTCGGCGTCGTCGCCGTGCTCTGGTTCGTCGGCGTCTACAACGGCCTGGTGCGGCTGCGGAACCAGGTGAAGAACGCCTGGTCGCAGATCGATGTCCAGCTCAAGCGGCGCCACGACCTCATCCCGAACCTCGTCGAGACGGCGAAGGGGTACATGAAGCACGAGCGGGAGCTCCTGGAGGGGATCGCGAAGGCGCGCTCGAACGCGCAGGCCGCGAGCGGGGTGAAGGAGCAGTCGGCGGCCGAGGGGATCCTCGGCGGGCTGCTCACGAAGTTCATGGCGGTCGTCGAGAACTACCCCGAGCTGAAGGCGAACCAGAACATGATGGCGCTCCAGGAGGAGCTGACGTCGACCGAGAACAAGATCGCCTTCGCGCGGCAGTTCTACAACGACACCGTCATGCGCTACAACAACAAGATCGAGGTCGTCCCGTCGAACATCGTGGCCGGGATGTTCAACTTCGATCAGGAGGAGTTCTTCGAGGTCGAGTCGCTCGAGGAACGCCAGCCGGTGAAGGTCCAGTTCTGACCGCCCGGCGCGACGCACCGTGTCGGAGCGCCTGAACCTCTTCGAGCAGATCGCGGCGAACAAGCGTCGCTCGGTCCTGCTCGTCGTCCTCCTGCTCTCGCTGCTCGGCGCGCTCGGCGGCGCGCTCTCCGGGGCGTACGCGCAGGACTTCGTCCCCGGGCTGGTGGTCGCGCTCCTGATCGGAGGCGGCGCCTCGATGTTCGCGTGGTTCGCGGGCTCGCGCGCGCTCCTCGCGTTCTCCGGCGCCGAGCCGATCGAGAAGAAGGACCACCCGCAGCTCTTCAACGTCGTCGAGGAGCTGTCGATCGCGGCCGGGCTCGCGAAGCCGCCGGCCGTCTACGTCATCCACGACCCGTCCCCCAACGCGTTCGCGACCGGCCGCGACCCGGAGCACGCGGCGGTCGCCATCACGACCGGCCTGCTGGAGAAGCTCGACCGCGACGAGCTGCAGGGCGTGATGGCGCACGAGCTGTCGCACGTTCGGAACTACGACATCCGGTTCGCCACGATCGTCGGCGTCCTCGTCGGCTCGATCGCCCTGATCAGCGACCTCGCGGTCCGCAGCCCGCGCTTCGGCTTCGGCCGCTCGTCCCGCGGCGGCGGTGGGGGAGGGAGCGGCGGGCGGGGCTCCGGGAACGCGCAGGTCGTGTTCCTGGTCGTCGCGCTGGTCCTCGCGATCCTCGCCCCGATCTCGGCGATGGCGATCCAGATGGCGATCTCCCGCCAGCGCGAGTTCCTCGCCGACGCGTCCGCCGCCGAGCTGACCCGCCACCCCGAGGCCCTCGCCCGCGCCCTCGCCAAGCTCGCCACCGACCCCGCGAGCCTCCGCGCGTCGAACCGCGCCACCAACGCCCTTTACATCGTCCACCCGAAGCTCCAGCTCCGCCGCGGCCAACGCGGCAAGCTGTTCGCGACCCACCCCCCGATCGAGGAGCGGATCCGTCGGCTGAGGGAAATGGGTTACGTCGACGCTTCGCGCGAGGCGTCGACCGGTTCCGGATCGCTGTGACGGCTGCGCGCCGAGCGGTTGCGGCGCTGCGCGAGGCTGTGACACCGCTGCGCGGGGCGGGGTCCACTTCGCGTGGAGCGGTGGGCCGCTTCGCGGGGGTCCGCTGCGCGCGGGGCGGTCGCGGCGCTGCGCGGGGCTGGGGTCGCTGCGCGAGGCCGGTGACACCGCTGCGCGGGGCGGGGGTCACTTCGCGTGGCGCGATGGGCCGCTTCGCGGGGGTCCGCGGCGCGCGGGGCGGTGAACGGGTGCGGGAGGGGGTGGGGTGTTCGCTGTCGGCCCGGCCCCTCGGGGGGAGGAGCTCCTTCGTTCGCTCGGACATGCACGCGGCCGGCACGGGGCTTGGTTTCCGGGCGTCGTGACCGGCCGCTTCCGCAACTCG
>JBICIB010000562.1:0-9251 GCA_043101415.1 Planctomycetota bacterium JB042
CATCGAGGGGGTGACCATGGCGGTCATCTCGATCCACGACAACTACGTCCGGAACGACTCGAGCCTGACCGACCTCGAGCGCGAGACGTACCTCGCGAACAGCGAGATCCTCTACGAGGTCGTGATGACCGCGGCGGCGCTGGATGCCGCCGCCGAGGCGGCCGGAGAGGACAGCGCGGGCCGATGATCGCGGACGGGATGGGAGCTCCGGGGCTGACCGACATCCTCACGGGAGGGGTGTCGGTCGGCGCCGTCATCTTCATCGTCCTGAAGTTCCTCGCGCACATCCGCGAGGAGCGCACCGCGCTGGCGGAGGAGAGGGCGCTCGATCGGAAGGAGACGAAGGAGGCGATCAAGACGATCGTCGAGGCGCACGAGCGCACGAACAACGCGCTCGTCGGTCAGGTGTCCGAACTCCGAAGCGAAGTGCGGATCCTCGTGACCGAGGTCCGCGGAAAGGACCCCGTCTGATGTTGTTCGACTACAACCCGAAGAGCTTCCGGCCATTCCGCCGCGCCCCACGTCCTCCCACGGGGCCGGAGGGATCCATCATCGACTACGTCCTCGCCCCGATCCCCGGCCAGCCCGGTGCCTTCCGCATCGAGAAGGTCGTGGTCAAGGGCGGGCCGGGTCAGGACATCCGCGACACCCACAACCCGGTCCGAAAGAAGCCGCCGCCGTTCTCGCCGTCGAAGAAGAAGTAGAGGACGAGGGCCTCCCTTGGGGAAGTTCGCGCGGACGTTCGAGCCCCTCTACCGCGAGATCCGCGACGACATCTTCGCCTTCTGCCGGGCGATGAACTTCGAGCCGACCTGGCAGCAGCGCCAGGTCCTCGAGCTCGTCCAGCACGAGACTCTCGCTCCGGTGAGCGAGAGGAAGACGCGCGTCGCGACGAAGAGCGGGCAGGGGCCGGGAAAGACCACGGTCTCGGTGATCGTCGGGCTCTGGAGGGCTCTCCAGTCCGTCGATGCCCTGACCGTGGTCACGGCCCCGTCGATGCGCCAGTGCAAGGACGTCTGGCTCGCCGAAGCACGGCGGCTGATGATGGAGGCCGACCCTCTCCTCCAACGCTTCATCGAGGTCACCAAGAGCCGCGTGGTCATCGCCGGCCGATCCGACTGGGGCTGCTGGACGGTGACCGCCTCGCGGCCCGAGGCGGCGCAGGGGTATCACCAGGAGGACCTGACCTTCATCGTCGAGGAGGCGTCGGGGGTCGACCGGGAGTTCATCGAGCAGATCAAGGGGACGCTCTCCAACCCGAACGCGCTCCTCTTTATGATCGGGAACCCGAACACGCGGGACTGCGCGTTCTTCGATTGCTTCAACTCCCTCCGCGATCAGTGGCACACGCTGACCTTCAACGCGGAGGACACGGCGCGCGACTACCCGCACATCGTCTCCCCCGACCGCAACCGATCGCTCGAGATCGAGTACGGCCGCCAGAGCGACGTCTACCGCGTGCGCGTCCTCGGCGAGTTCCCGCACTCCGACCCGAACTGCGTCATCTCGAGCGAGGACCTCGAGGCCTGCACCCTCCTCAACATGTACCAGCTTGCTACGGCGATGCGGAAGGTCGGACGCAACCAGGAGGTCGCCAAGCAGTTCGGCATCGACTTCGCCCGCTACGGCTCGGACGAGAGCGTCGTCTACCGCCGGCTCGGGAACGCGATCGTCGAGTCCGCACACTTCTCGAAGACCGATCCCGCGGACGTCGTCGACCGGGCGTACCGGATGCAGCTCGAGGCGCACTGGCGAGACCGCTCCTGCTGGTACGTCGCCGACGCAACCGGCATGGGCCAGGGGATCATGCACAAGTTCCACCGCGCCCGAAAGCAGACCTACGAGTTCGTGAACAACAGCAGGGCGTTCAACTCCCGCGAGTTCGAGAACCGGATCACGGAGGCATGGTTCGACTTCGCCCGCCGCGTGCGCGCCCGCGAGGTCTACATCCCGCGCGACAACCGGCTGATTCAGCAGCTCTCGACGCGGCAGTATTTCACGAACAAGAAGGGGCAGCTCGTGCTGGAGAAGAAGGACGACTACATGAAGCGCGGCTTTGATTCCCCGGACCGTGCCGACGCCTGCGTGATGGCCTTCTACGACCGCATGGTCGGGACGTCGCGCACGACGTCGGCGGGTCGAGGGACGGGCAAGGTCGTGGGAATCGAGACGAGGTAGAGCGATGGAGTGCCCGAAGTGCTCCGGCGTCCTGAAGGTCACGCGCACGTACCGCGCGGGGCCGGCAGGGAAGACGTCCTCGGCGAGGTGCGAGGGCTGCGGGAAGGTCTGGACCTTGGTCACCGTGATCGAGTGCGAGGCCTCGGGCTACGGCAAGGGCGCCTACGCGCACGCCAACCGACTGCGCAGAAAGGAATCGGCATGAAGGTCTCGACGTTCCTCCAACGGAAGAGGAAGGAGAGGGGGTGCGTGATCTGCGACACGTATCCCCCCGAGGCGAAGCGCGACATCGTGGAGTACGCGAAGGCGCGTGAGGCGAACGAGGCGTGCGGCGCTGGATCTTTCATCGAGCAGTACCTGTACCCGAAGTACGACGTTCGGCCCAGCGGGACGACCCTGCTGAAGCACGTCCGTCGTTGCCTGGAGAGGACCTGATGGCCCGCCGCAAGAAGAACACCGTCGGCGAGTTCCTCGACGCGAAGAAGTCCGAGGAGGCGCCGGAGGTCCGCCGCCTCCGCAGCGAGATCGGGAAGCTCACGCGCCAGCTCCAGGAGGTTCGCTCGGGGGGAGCGATCATCGTGGACGCCGTCGAGCGCGCCATCGAGAACGTCCCGGTCGACCTCCAGATCGGTCTTCGTCCGCGTCGCTCGAGGGCGAGGAAGGCGCGGGAGATCGGGGTCGCTCACCTGAGCGACATCCAGTTCGGCAAGGTGACGGAATCCTACAACTCCGTGATCGCGTCGGAGCGCCTCGACGAGTACGTCGATCGGTCTCTGAAGGTGATCGACATGCGCCGCTCGGCCGCGGCGATCGACGAGCTCCGGATCTACCTCGGCGGTGACCTCGTCGAGGGGGAGTCGATCTTCCCCGGGCAGGCGTTCTCGATCGACCAGAACGTCTTCGACCAGGCCGTCATGCAGCTTCCGCAGGCGCTCGCGCGCGTGATTCTCCGGTTCGCGGAGAGCGTGAATCACGTCCACGTCGTCGATGCGCCGGGCAACCACGGGCGCAACGGCCGCCGCGGGGACGGAGGGTCGCCGAAGACGAACTGGGATCGTGTCGCCGGACAGGTCACGAAGCTGCTGGTCGAGAAGGCGGGCGTCGGCGACCGCGTCACCTTCAGCCTCTCCGACAGCTTCTACTCGGTCGACCAGGTCTTCGGGTGGATGAACCTCGTCGTCCACGGCCACCAGATGCGCGGAGGCTTCGCCGGGCTCCCGTGGTACGCCTTCTTCAAGCGCCTCGCCGGATGGGCGATGAGCCTGAAGGAGCCGTTCGACTACTGCTGGACGGGCCACTTTCACACGTACGCCGAGGCGGTCATCAACGACCGGGCGTTCTTGGCGAACGGCACGCCGGAGAGCGACAACGACTACGCGCTCGAGGAACTCTCCTCGAAGGGCCACCCGGTCCAGCGCCTCGCGTTCTTCACGGAGCGCCACGGCCGCGCGGCGGACCACCCGATCTACCTCGGTGACCGCGAGTCGGTCGTCGGGAAGGCGATGCGCTGGTCGCGGGACTACGGAGGTGCGGCATGAGCGAGGAGAAGCGCCCGAAGCGCAAGATGCGGCAGGACGTCCGTGCCGAGTTCGAGCGTGTCGCGGACGAGATCGCCGACACGATCGTCTCTCCGGCGGGGGAGACGAGGTCGGCGTACGCGCTGATGCGGCTCTCTCGCGCGCTCTCCCGGCAGTGGGCGACGCTCTACAACGGCAACGTCGACCGGCGCGTCCTCTCGGCCCTGAAGACCGCTCTCTCCGACCTCCCGGTGCCGGCTGAGGAGGACGATGACGGGGAGGAGGAGACGTGACGCTCTTCGATCTCCTCGTCTCGGCGTGCTGCGAGGCCGACCGTGCGCTCCTCGTCAAGCAGGACATCCCGGAGGTCTCTGCGGTGCTCCGGGTCCTGGAAAGGACCGTCGCCGAGCACTGGAGGGAGGCGGTGTCGGAGGCGGTCGAGGACCTCGAGGAGAGGCTCCTCCGCATTCCGACCCAACCCGGCTTCCGCGACGTCGAACCGGTCGCCACGGCGGAGGATCCGGACGAGGCGCGGGAGGAGATCCTCCTGGCCCTCTTCCTGGCGCTCAGGGAGGCGCTGGGGCGCCCGCTGTCGCCTCCGCGCGCCGCCACGGTGCGATCGGCCGTCCGGAGGCTCGCTCGCGCAGGGGCGGTCTCCCAGGGGCTCGTCTTCGGCGATGGCCAGCAGTCGGCCCAGCGACTCCTGCTGTCGGGGGAGAGGGAGGTGCTCCTGCTGCTCCGAGGACACGTCCAGAACGTGGAGCCGCGCACGCGCCAGGCGATCCTCCCGTACCTCTCGAACGGCGCCGCGCGACGGCCGGCGACGGCCGCCGAGCTCGCCGTGTTCCCCGCGCGCCGGCCGGGGGAGCCTCCTCGCGCGCTCCAGGAGCTGCTGGACGACGTCCGTCGAGCCCTGGACGCTCGAGGGTCGTTCGTTCCCGCGGTGCTCGACGTCTGGGCCTACCGGCAGTTCAACCTCGGGATCTTCGAGGCGGGCGCCGCCGCGGGCGCCGTGGCCTTTGAGGCGGTGAACAACCCTCCGCTCGGCCCCGACGGCAGGACCACGCCCTTCTGCCGTTACGTCCACGGCCGGATCGTCTCGATCGACCAGGCGAGGGCGCAGGTCCGCGGGTTCACGCAGGCGGTGCTCGAGGGGGACGTGGACGGGATGGTGGACGCCTGGCCTCTGCTCTCCTCGCAGGAGGCGCGGGACGAGAGGCGTGCGGCCGACAGGTTCGCGGCAGTCGGGTTCCCTCCGTACCACTGGCTCTGCCGGACGATCGTTCGGCCTGTCTTCGGGGTCTGAGAAAAGGCCGACCCCCGGGGGAAAGAGGGAGCCCCGAGGGTCGGCAGGCAGGCGCGGGCAGCGCCTTGTTCAGGTGTCGACGACCCCGGATGCGCGCAGGGCCGCGAGGAGCGCGTCGACCTTGTCGGCGACCGCCTGGAGCTCCGACTGCTGGTAGGTGCCGGAAGCCGTGAGGCTGAGGTCGGCGACCGCGGCGGCTTGCTTCCCGATCAGCTTCCAGGACGAGCCGTCCGACAGGAAGAGGCACCACCCCGAGTCGCCGTTGTTCACCATCGCCAGGCAGCGATCGTGTGTCGATGCCGTGGGCAGGGAGCCTTCCGAGGCGTACTCCTTGATCGGGTTGGGGGCGCTCTCGAGGACCGCTTTCACGGTCTCCAGCTTCGTCGAGAGTTGGCCGTCCCATCCTTGGTCGCCCGCGTCGTCGAAGGTCATGTCTCCGAGGGTCGGCTTGCTCATCATCTACCTCTTCGTGACGGTGATCGTGGAAGGCGGGCTGGAGTAGCCGCCGTGGTGCTGCGTGATCTCGAGCTTGAACGACGAGGGCTCGCCGCCGAAGTCGGAGACGAGGTTCGCGTTCGTGTACGTGTACGCGGGCGAGGTGAGCCCGGAGACCACGCGCTGTTCGACGTCCCCCGACGAGAGCACGCGCAGGGTGAACGTCCCTTCGACCGGGAGCGCGGTGAAGGGGCTCCCCGGAGGGAAGTAGCCTGCGCCGGAGGGGACGACCTCGCTCGAACGGTAGCCCCATTCGGCCTCGATGTCCTGTCCCGTGAGGTAGGAGTTGTCCTGCCCGGCGGCCCGCTGGGTCCGGAGACCAGGCACTCGCATCGGTGCGACACCCTTGCCGGCGAGTTCGACCTCGACCGGGTTCAGATCGGACAGCAGCTCGGGCGAAGACCCGACCGCCTGGCACTTCACGAAGATCGTCTTCCCGGGGCCGATCAGGACGTCGTCGATGGCGAGCAGAGAGTTGAGCGGGAAGATGAAGACGAAGTCGTCGACGGCGTGCTCTCCGCGGACGGTGTCGAAGCGGGCGCGGATCAGGCCGTCCAGCCGCCAGCTCGAGCCTCCCATCGCGGTGATGTTCCGGAGGAAGAAGACCTCCCCGTTGATGACCGCGACCTGTTCGCCGGCCAGCCACGCCGCGTCGTTCCCGGTGAGGTCGAGCACCTGGGCGATGTCGGGGCCGACCGCGTCGAACGTGGGTCCTTCTTCGATGATCGTGAACCCGTCCAGGTCGAGAGGTTCCGTCAGGCGCCCCCCGGCCTGGAGGTGGAAGTCCTTCCCCGCGAGCTTGTAGCTGGTGTCGTCGGCGGAGATCCAGATCTGGGCGGCGCCGACGAGTGCGTCGTGACGCAGTCGAGGGACGACGATCCTGTTCTTCCCCTTCGACACGAACGTGGGGACCTCGAGGACCGTGAACGCCTCGAACGGCTCCGGGTCCTCGTCGACCTCCTCTTCGGATTCCTCGACGTCCTCGTCGTCCTCGATGTCGGCCGCGGTGACTCCGTAGTAGTTCGCGACCGCGGTCAGCTTCGCGACCGAGGAGTCCGTCTCCTTCTGGACCGCGGTCACGAGGTGGATGATGGGGGAGTCCGGGAACGAGATCATGCGCCCGGGGGCGATCCGTCGCCCCTCGTGCTTCACGTTGAGTTGGATGGCCGAGGCGTTCGACACCTCCTCCTGCTCGCGCCGCGTTGCGACCTTCTCGGCGACGGACAGCTCGATGACCGTCGGCATCGGCACCTTCCGCAGGCGGGGCGTCCCCTGGAGAAGGGCCTGCGAGTCGGAGCGGCGAACCGCGGGGAAGTCTCGGAACCTCCTCGCGGCATCGGCGAAAGTGAACTGGAGGCGATCGTCCGGCCGAATGTCGTGGTCGGTGATGACCTCGGGCCGCGGAGGAGCGATGGCCTCGTTCGAGAGCGCGACGACTTCGCCGGAGGACTCGGGGGCGCGGATCAGCCGGAAGCGGTAGAGCCCTCTTTCGAGAGGGATCATGCAGCCGAGGTCCTGGAGGAGCGCGCTGATGAGCGCCTGAGCCGTCATGCCGTCCTTCGCGAACAGGCTCAGAGGCAGGCCTTCCTGGACGACTCTCTCGCCGAGCAGGTTCATCGAGGTGATCGAGAAGATCTCCTTCGGGAGGCGGATCCCGTGAGGGTACGTGTCGAACAGCAGCTCGTAGAGGCCGTGCGCCGCGTTCACTCCCCCGACCTTCTTCTTCTTCAGGAGCTGGATGTTCCCGTTGTCGTCGGAGCCCTCGATCGGCTCGTACGGGATGACGGTGGTCTCGTCCGCGTCCTTGTCGTACGAGCGCGACAGGGACTCGAAGACCTCCTCCTCGGCGGCGTTGCCCTCGAGCCGGAAGTAGGCGCCGTGCTTCAGGAGCTTCTTCAGGTTCCCTTCGACCACGATCTCCCCCGCCCCGGGGTTCCCGTCGGTCACGCTGACGACGGGGATCGGGTCTCCGGTGTCGATGAGAGTGCTCTTGATCCACCCCGGTGACGTCGAGATCTCGGAGGAGAAGGGGCGGGTCTCGATGTCGTACTGGAGGTTGCCCCATGTCGGTTGCGTGCCGAGGCGCTTCTTTCTCCAGAGCACGTAGCAGTGGTGGGGCCAGCGCGATGCGATCCCGAGCTTGTCGGAGAGGAAGGAGCTGACCGGCTGGTCGTTTTCGCCCCAGTAGATGTCGAACTCTTCCCCGTTCTCGAGGTCGATGGTGGAGCCGCTCGGGTGCGTCTTGGCCGTGATCGGGCCGTCGAAGATCTTCTTTCCGTTGTCGCGGATCGAGTTCAGCTTGTACGCGGGGCCGACGCAGAGGATGTGCCACCCGCTCTCGTAGAAGACCTCGATTTCCGGCGTCGGCGCTTCGCCGCCTCCCTTCCCTCCGCCTCCGCCTCCCGCGGCCTCGGAGACGGTGTGGCGTTCGCCTGCCCAGGCGAAGATGGGGCCGACGAGCCGGCGACCCTTCAGGAGAGGGATCATCGAGCCGCGGGTCGTGAGCGTCGTCGGGTTCTCGTCGCGGAGGGGCTGCTTCTGCTCGGCGTCGGGAGCGAGCAAAGAGGCGGTCACCGCGCTGACGACGAGGGAGACGAGCATCCACGCGACTTGGACCCAGGCGTAGCACACTTCTTCGACGGCGACGGGGTTCAAGGGAGCCACCTACGCTTGTTGGGGATGCGGATGATCGAGTGGAGGTTCTGGAGCCGGCGCATCAGGCCGATGCCGGTCTGCTTGACCCGGTGACGACTGGCGTGCCAGACGGTGTTCTCTCGCCCTCCGGCGATCAGGGCGTGGCCGGGACCGGAGTTCCCGGACCGGGTGACGATCACGTCTCCGGGCTCGATCGTGCCGTCGGTGATGAGGGTGTTCGGGGCGTAGATCTCGCGCACGAGGCGGACGACCTCGACGGCCTTCTCAGGGCAGTGGAGCGCGGTGTCCGGAGGGAGCCGAGGGATCGGCGTCGACATCCCGAACAGCTCATCGAAGGCGGCGCAGACGAAGCGGATACAGTCGACGCCCTGCTGCTTGCTCTGCTGCCCCGGCATGTAGGGCGTGTCGGCCCACGAGACGAGGACCTCGTCCACGCGGCGCGCGATGCGGGCGTCGTCGAGGGGCTTCCAGGAGAGTGAGCGAGTGTCGAGTCCGAACGTCATGGTCAGGTCGAGATCGAAGGGTGGTAGTTCGGCATCTTCTTCCCGCTGCCCCCGAACTCGCTCTCGTTGTCGTGGACGTCGCGGCACGTCTTCAGCTTGCCGTCGCATCCGCTGCGGACGACCACGTCGGCGCTATCCCAGTCGGACGGCGGGCGCCGGGAGAGGAGGAACGTCGTTCCGGAGACCCACTTTCGGATGTCGATCCAGACGCCGCCCTTGCGGACGCTCCCCTTGTGGTAGAAGCGATCCGGCCTGCCGGGCAGCCCCGAGATCACCACCTCCGTGCCGTCGATCGAGTCGACGGTGCCGTCGTCGTCGGTGGGCGTCTCCTTGCAGTTCTTGTCCCCGTAGGTCCAGGCGCAGTAGGGCGTGGCCGAGATGCCGAGCTGGACCTCGGTCAGCAGGGACTTCCAGCTCTTCATCTCGAGGCGAGCGAGCTCCTGCTCCCCCTTCTCGTTCTTCGCGCACTTCCCAAGCCGGCCCAGGAAGATGACCTCGTGCTCGATCCCTGCGGGCGACGTGAAGACCTCGGTGATCTTGACGTCCACGCGCGAGAACGGCTCCCCGTTGGTCAGTCGCTGGAAGAGAGGGTCGGAG
>JBICIB010000563.1:0-3932 GCA_043101415.1 Planctomycetota bacterium JB042
CGTGTGCTCTTCCGATCTGCGCCGCGTCCTCGGGCGGAGGCGGCTTCGCCTCTCCCACGATGCACCATCGCGGATCGACGACGCGCGCGCGGGCGGACGTCGTCCGCGCCTCGAGCACGAAGCTCCCGTCCGGCGCGGTCCGCGTCGACACGACCGGCGGTTCCCCGCCGAGGATCAGGGCGCGGGCGGCGACCGGATCGGTGAACTCCCGGGCGACGAACGCGTCGAGCGCGGCCAGGTCCGCCCGCAGCGCGTCCCGCCGCTCCTTCGGCAACGGCATCCAGAAGCTCCGTCCGACGAGCGTCGTCTCCCGCTCGTCCTGCCACCGGAGCGCGTCCGGATCGACCGCGCGCACGGTGACGCCGCCGAGCGGGCGGCCGCGCTCGTCGATCACTCGGCCGGCCAGGCGGTGGGGCGCGTCGTCGGCCGGCGTCGGCGTCGCGGACGGGACGGCGTCGCGCGACGGCGCCTCGTCCGCGCGGGGGATTCCGTCGTTCCTCGACGTCGCGCGTTCGCCGCGGTCCGTCGATTCGTCGAGCGGTTCCTCGGAGGAGGGGGCGAGTGCGGCGGGCGCCGCCGCGGAGGCCGACTCGCGGGGGGCGGGGGCGGTCGCGAACCAGGTCCCCGCGAGCAGCGCGCACGCGGCGGCCGCGGCGAGCCCCTTCGCGCCGACGGTCACGCCGCCCCCCTTCGCCGCGAGAGGGAGGAGCGCCGCGCACCAGGCCGAGCGGTCGCCGTGCTCGGTGTCGAGCCGGCCGCGGAGCCGCTCGAGGGCGCGCTGGAGCCTCGTCTTCACCGTCGCCGTCGGCGTCCCGCGGAGGGCCGCGATCCGCTTCGGCGTGAGTCCCTCGAAGTACCGGAGGAGGACGACGTCGCGGTACGGCTCGTCGAGCGCGAAGACGTGGTCGACGAGCTCCCGCTGCAGCGCCGCCCGACCGGCGACCTCCGCGGCGGACGGACCGGGCGGCGGGGGCGTCGTCGCGCGTTCGCGGCGGCGACGGCGCCCCTCGGCCCGGCCGGTCTGCCGCGCCACGTTCCGGACGACCGCGGCGAGCCATCCGCGCAGCCGTTCGGTCGTGGCGGGGGGCGCCTTCAGCGCGGCGACCCACGTCTCCTGGACCACGTCGTCGACCCGGTCCTCGTCGAAGACGAGCGACCGCGCGAGGGTCCGCACCCAGTCCGCGTGCTCGAGCAGGAGTTCGGGCGTGAGCGTGTCCCCGGCCATCGGTCACTCGCTCTCGGCGGCCCGGCGATACGCCTTGAACGGCTCGTTGTTGAAGTCTCCGCCGGTGAAGAGGAGGTCGTTCGCGCGCTCCTTCGCGGGGACGACGGTCAGGATGAACGACTCGCCGTCGCCGAACGCGTCGCCGTTCCGCTCGCGGAAGACGACGATGTTCTGGTTCCCTCCGAAGCCGACCAGGAGGAACGGGTGACGCTGCTTCTTCCCGCCGGTCGTCGTCGCGGCCAACGAGCCGGCGAGCGTGATCGGCTTCCCCCGCAGGAACTCGAGGTACCGCTCGGGGACGAGCTCGGCGACGGCGGCGTCCTCGGTGAACTCGAGGCGGGAGAACCGCGCGGTCGTCCCGAGCCGCCCGGCGAGCGCCTCGTCCGGCACCCAGGTCCCGGTCAGGCGGCTCGCGACGACGCACGCCTCGTCGGGCGTGACGCGGAACGGGCCGTCCGCGGCGGAGGGCGGGAGGGTCAGGAGGGCCAGGAGGGAGAGGTGGAGGAGGCGTCGCATCGGTCCGTCCTTCATTCGGGGTTCGGGCTCGGCGGCGCCCCGTGACGCCGCGCTCGCGGGGGGAGTGCCGCCGGCGCCCGAGAGGACTCGGCCGATCTCGATTTTCCGGTCCGGCGCCGCCGGGGGGAAGGTCGCGCCCCGGAGCCGGCGCGCTCATTCCCGCGCCAGGGCGAACGTCCCGGACACCTTCATCGTGCTCGGCGGGCCGACGTGGGCGCCGCTCGAGTGGAAGCCGCCGTCGAGCCGGCCGAACTTCAGGTCGAACGGGATGTCGATCGCACGTCGGGTGACGTTCTCCGCGGCGATCAGCGGGCCGTCGAGCTTCCCGCTCACGATGTGGTCCGTCGCGACCTTCAGCTTCCGTCCGAGCGCGCCGCGGTTCTCGTGGTAGGCGGCGTCGACGAGCGCGGCGTCGCCGACCGACCCGGTCACCGTTCCGTCGGCGCGGATGTCGAGGCGGATCGGGATCGTGTCGGCCTCGCAGAACTCGACGATCACGCGGGCGTCGCCGGCCCACGCCCCCACGAGCTCCGGGGGCGGGACGTCGGGGGCGGAACAGGCGGCGAGGCCGGCGAGGAGCAGGGCGGGGATCGGGGGGCGAACGAGCATCGGGCTTCTCCGTAGGTCGGTGGTCCGGGTCGGGTCGGGGTTCGAAGAGGAGTCATGCACCCGGCGTGCCGCACGCGGCGGCGGCTCGGGCCGGCCGCAAGTCGGGGCCGGGTCGGCGTCGCCGCTCGTCGGTCCGGGACGAGCGGCGGTGGGGGAGACGGGAGGGTGGACGTCGGGAGAGCGGTCGGTGCGCACGGGCTGTCCGTCGCGCGAGGATTCCCCGCCTTCGGGGAGGATCGCGCGACGGTCCGGTCGGCGACGCCGCGATCGCCGTCGCCGCGCGCCGGCGCTATCGTCTCTCCGCCATGCGCATCGTGATGATGACCAACTCGTTCCGGCCGCACGTCAACGGCGTGGCGCGCTCGGTCGAGGCGTTCACGCGGGAGTTCCGCCGCGCGGGGCACGAGGTGCTCGTGATCGCGCCCGAGCACGCGGACGCCAGCGACGAGTACGGCGTGCTCCGGATCCCGGCGCTGCAGAGCTTCACCGGCAACGACTTCTCGGTCGCGCTGCCGGTCCCGTCCGGGCTGCACGACGGGCTCGAGCGGTTCGCGCCGGACGTCGTCCACTCTCATCACCCGTACCTCGTCGGCGACGCGGCGCTGCGGCTGTCGCGCCGGCTCGGCGTCGGCCTCGTCTTCACGCACCACACGATGTACGAGCACTACGCGCAGTACGTCTCCGACGACGCGCCGTCGCTGCGGCGTTTCGTCAAGCGGCTCTCGACCGGCTACGCGAACCTGACCGATCTCGTGATCGCGCCGAGCGCCAGCGTGAAGGAGGTGCTGGCCGAGCGCGGGGTCGAGACGCGGATCGAGGTCGTGCCGACCGGCGTGCGGCTCGAGGACCTCGACGTCGGCAGCGGGGAGGGGCTGCGGCAGGTCCTCGGGATCCCGCCGGACGCGCCGGTCGTCGGCCACCTCGGTCGGCTGGCGCCGGAGAAGAACCTCGGGTTCCTCCTCGACGCGGTCGAGCGCGTGCTCGCCGCGCTCCCCCGGGCGCAGTTCGTGCTGGCGGGGGCGGGGAGGATGGAGAAGGCGATCGGGGAGCGGCTGGCCGCGGCCGGCCTCGGGGCGCGGTTCCATCCGATGGGCGTCGTCTCCGGCAAGCTGCTCGCGAGCGTCTACAAGGCGATGGACGTCTTCGCGTTCGCGTCGAAGAGCGAGACCCAGGGGATGGTGCTGATCGAGGCGATGGCGTGCCGCGCGCCGGTCGTCGCGCTCGACGCGCCGGGCGCCCGCGAGGCCGTCCGGGACGGCGAGAACGGGCGCCTCGTCGGTCGCGAGTCGGTCGAGGCGTTCGCGGCGGCGCTCCGGTCGGTGCTGGAGGCGGACGGGACGCGGCGGGAGGCGCTGCGCGAGGGGGCGCGGCGGACGGCCGAGGAGCTCTCGCTGGCGCGGACCGCGCGGCGGATGGTCGATCTCTACTCCGAGGTCGTCGCCCGGGGCGAGCCGGAGGACCCCGAGGAGAGCGCCTGGGCGGAGGCGCTGGAGCGGTTCCGGACCGAATGGCGGCTGATCCGGAACGCGGCGGAGGCGGCCGGCGCCGCGATGTTCGGGCCGGACGAGGGGGACGAGGATCG
>JBICIB010000564.1:0-3166 GCA_043101415.1 Planctomycetota bacterium JB042
GAGCCCGGCGGCGGCCAGGGTGACGGCCACTCCGAGCACGTCTCCGAATCGGACGAAGGGGGTCCGCCCCCCGTGGATCGGCACCTCGGCCGTGACGTGGCCGGCGATCGCGCGATCCCGCCCCCCCGCTCCTTCGACCCGGGCCAGGCGCCGACCCGAGGCGTCGTACACCGCCGAGATCCCCGAGTTCGTCGCTCGAACGAGCGCCCGGCGGGACTCGATCGCCCGGACCCGACTCGCCGCCTCCATCTGGTCGAACTCCGCCGAGTCGCCGAACCACGCCTCGTTCGAGAGGTTCAGGACGAAGTCGACCCCCTGGGCAACGACGCGCGCGCAGTACGTCGGGTAGACGTTCTCGTAGCAGATCGTCGGGCCCATCCGGTACTCGCGGCCGTCCCTCGTCTCGAACGTCAGGACCCCCGGCCCCGCGCCGGCCGAGAGGTCGGGGAGCCGGCCGGCGATCGCCCGGACGATGTCGAGCACGAACTCCGGGAGGACGCCCCGGAGCGGGACGAACTCGCCCCCGGGGACGAGGACGCTCTTCGAGTACCGGCCGACCCGCCGCCCGGCCGGGTCGAACAGGAGGACCGAGTTGTACGTGTCGAAGGTCGGCCGCGTTCCGGCGCCGTCCCTCGCGCGTCCGGTGATCGCGCCGACGACGAACCAGGCGCCCGGCGCCGCGCGCCGCACGCCCTCCACGATCGGTCCGATCACCTCGGCGTCCCTCCGGCGCTGGTCCTCCCCGTCGTCGTGGAACAGGCCGTGGGGCAGCATCGTCTCCGCCCAGCAGACGAGGTCGACCCCCTCGGGACCGACGGCGGCGAGCGCGTCGCGCGTCGCGCCGATCTGCATCGCCTCGATCCGATCGGCGCGCATGGCGTTCTTCAGGACCTGCGGCACGTTCGCCTGGACCAGCGCGACGCGCGGGCCCGACGCCCCCGCCGCCTCGACCGGACCGATCCGGAGCGCGCCGTACGCGGCGAGCCCGACCGGCACGGCCGCGGCGGCGGCGAAGCGGACCGCCCGCGCCCTCCCGGTCGAGGCGAGACCGGCCGCCACCAGGCCGTTCGCCAGCGCGGCCGCGAACGACAGCCCGGTGACGCCCCACACCTCGGCCGATTGGAGGAGGACCAACGGCCCGTCCCACGCGTACCCGAGCAGCAGCCACGGGAAACCGTTCCACGGGAAGACGGACCGCGTGAACTCGATCGCCCCCCACGCGACGGGGACCGCGAGCGCGAGCGGAACGCGACGCCGCACCGCCCGCAGCAGGAGGACGAACGCGGGGAAGGTCGCCGCCTCGAACACCGTCATCATCGCGAGGTTCGGCCACGCGGCGATCGCCAGCCACCGGCAGCCGACCCCGAACAGCACCGCCCCCCCGACGTACGCCGCCGCCGCGCGCCGGAGCGGCGGGACCCCCGGTCGCTCCGCGAGCCGGACCAGCGGCACGAGCGCCACCGGGACGAGCGGCCAGATCGAGACCGGCGCGTGCGCGAGGAGGAGGAGCGCGGCGGTCGCGAGCGAGAGGCCGAACGGGATCATGAGAGGGAGAGCGCGCTCGAGCCGAGCCGCCCGCCGTCGAGCGGCAGGACCCACGTCTCCTCGCCGGCCGCGAGCGCCCCGTCCCCCTTCGGGATCGGGAGGAGCGCGTCGGCGTCCCGCAGGCAGGTGACGTCGCCGGACCCGTGCCAGCCCGAGAACGCGACGTGCCACCGCCCGTCGTCGAGCCGGAGCCGCGCGGGGAGGACCTGGTCGCGCGCCGCGAGCCGCGGGACCGCGTCGTCGAGCCGGGCCCGGAACCGCGTCGGCCGGACGTCGTCCAAGCCGGCCCGCCGCAGCAGCGCCGGCCGCACGAAGAGGTGGAACGCCACGAACGCGGAGATCGGATTGCCGGGGAGGCCGAACACGACGCGTTCCCCGAGCGTGCCGAACAGCGTCGGCTTCCCGGGCTTCAGCGCGACCCGGTCGAAGTGCGTCGTGACGCCGTGCGCGGCGAGGACGTCCGGCGTGAAGTCGTAGTCGCCGACCGACGACCCGCCGGAGAGGAGGAGGACGTCCGCCTCGAGCCCGCGCCCGGCCAGCGCCGCGATCCGGTCGCGGTCGTCGGCGACCGTCTCGACCCAGGCGACCGAGGCGCCGGCGCGACGGACGAGCGCGGCGAGCATCGCGCCGTTCGACTCGCGGATCTGGCCGCCGGTCGGGACCCGATCGGGCGGGACGAGCTCGGTCCCGGTGGCGAGGACCGCGACCCGCGGCCGCGGGACGACCGGGAGGGACGTCGCGCCGACCGAGGCGAGGAGGTTGACGTGGCCCACGCCGAGCCGGGCGCCCGCGGGGACCGCGACCTCGCCCCGGCGGAGGTCCTCGCCGCCCCGCGCGACGTTCTGCCCCGGCCGCACCGCCGCCTCGAGCCGCACCCGGTCGTCCGCCCCGTCGACCGGCGCGGTCCGCTCGACCTGGAGCACCGCGTCGGCGTCGGCCGGGAGGACCGCCCCGGTGAAGATCCGGATCGCCTCTCCCTCGCCGACCGCGCGCGCCGCCGGCCTCCCCGCCGCCGACTCGTCGACGACGCGGAGCACGGCCCCCGGCGAGGCCGCGTCGACGCACCGGACCGCGAAGCCGTCCATGGTCGAGCGCGAGAACGGAGGGAGGTCGACGTCGGTCCGGACGTCGGCGGCCAGGAGGCGGCCGACGGCGTCGGCGAGCGGGACCTGCTCGGACGGGCCGGCCGGACGCCGGACCGTCGCCGCCACGCAGTCGATCGCCTGTTCGATGGAGAGCATCGGGGGCATCTTCGTGACCGGCGCCCGGTCGTGTCAAACGTTCCGGGACCGCGGTCCGTTTCCCGGTCGATCGCCGCCCCGCGATCGGACTTTGGGGTGGCGGCGGCCGCCGTGCTACGATCCGACCCTGCGGACTCCCCGACGGGCACCCGGAGGAGCCGAGGAGAGAGATGATCCCCTGCCTTCGCCCGTGCGCGGCCGCCCTCGCGCTCGTCCTGGTCGGCTGCGGCCCCGCGGCGGACGCGGACGGCGACGCCGAGCCGGCGTCGACCCGCGCCGCCCGCGACGCGTCCCCCTCCGCCGAGAGGTCCCCCACCCTGGTGCGGATCGGCCGGATGGAGCGGGGCGCGATCCGGAGCGCCGTCGACGTCTCGACCGAC
>JBICIB010000565.1:0-4995 GCA_043101415.1 Planctomycetota bacterium JB042
TCTCGATCGCGGCGAGCGCCGCCGAGTCGATGGCGAGGTCGCCGAGCTGCCGCCCGAACACCTCGACGAGCTTCGACTTCGCGTCCGCGATGACGCTCGGCGCCGGGGTCGCGTCGCCGGGGACGAGCGAGCCGCCCGCCCCGCTCCCCTGAATCATGCCGCTGAACATGCCCTCGGCCCTCCTTCGCCGTCGTGTCGGTGACGTACGCGGTAAAGAAACTGGCTCGACGTGTCAAGTCCGTAACCGCGTGATTCGGTCTGGTCCGGTCGTTACTTCCGCCGTGAAGGTGGTTTGCGGCGCGCTGCCTTCTCGATCCCCGCGACCGCCGTTCGGCCGACTCCGGACGACTTCACCTCGGCGAGCGAGCGACCGCCGCACGCCGCCTCGAGGTCCGCGACCCGGTCGGGCGACTTCACGTCGACGTCGTGGCCGAGCTCCAGGCACAGCAGGTCGATCCGGACGCGCGCGATCCTCGACTCGAGCACCACGTCCGCCAGCGGCTGCCGCTTGGGCTTCTTCCCCTCGCCGAAATCCCGGCCGATCTGCAGGACGACCTGACCGGCTCGCGAGTGCACCCCGAAGACGAGCGAGTCCGAGAGTTCATCGAGCACGATGTCGAACTCCGCGCCCGGCGCGATGCCGCGGCGCTGGATCTCGTCGCCGATCCGCGGCGGCGCCGGCCCCTTCCGCTTCCCGGTCAGGAAGTGGTCGAGTCGGGCGAGCGCGGCCCGGAAATGTCCGTGCACGTCCGCGACCTGCTGTCGAAGTGACGGCACCCCACTCCGCCGTCGGTGCGCTCTCCCAAGCATGCAGGCGGCCGACAGCGCGGCCACGCATCCCTCGCGGATGCTGTCCTCTACGAAGGCGATGTCCGCCCTCCGTTCGTCCCTATCCACTCCGGTCCTCCTACACCCCTTCCGGTCACGGGCAGACCGGGGGATGCTACGTGGTTGCGATCGTAACGGCAATGCAACGCGATCCGATGGAATCCGCTACACGCGCGCGGTAAGATTCCCGCGAATGTCTCCGAAAGCTCCCCCGACGCCGCACGCGCTGACGATCGACTTCTTCCGCTCCCGCGGCATGAAGGCCGAGAACGTCGAGCACGCCATGAAAGGCAGTCGCGGGTGGCGGTCCGTCGACCACTTAGGCTTCGGAGACGTAGAGGTTTACGGCCCCGGCGTCGGTGTGGGGCTCGTCCAGACGACGAGCGCCGACAACGTATCGGCCCGCCGGCGCAAGATCCAGGCCGAGCCCCGCGCGAGCGACTTCCTCGGAGCGACGTGCCCCCACTGTCGGAAGCCGGTAACGTGGGTCGTGGTCCAAGGTTGGCGCGACGACGGCCGACGACGCCAGGAGCTCGCGGTTCGAGGGGAGATGCCCCAGGAATTGCTCGAGCGAATCGGCGGCGGCGAGCCCTTCAAGCTGTTCGGCGTCTCGGAATCCAAAACGTAGAGGAGGACCGAAGGAGATGACGACCACGACGACCGCCTCGAAGATCGCGGAGGCCGCGGGGGCGTTCGTGTCCCACCTGGTGGACCGGGGGCGCCCGCCGGAGACGGTCCGCTCGTACGCGAAGGCGATCGAGTTGTTCGTCGGCTGGCTGGTGGAGCACCACCCCCGGCTTCGGTCCGTGGACTCGATCTCGGCGGAGCACATCCGGGCATGGACGGAGACGCTCGAGGTGTCGCCGACGTCGATCGGACACCGGCTCGCGGCGCTGACGTCGTTCTGGCGGTTCCTCGTCGACCGGGGGCTCGCGGCGGAGAACGTCGCGCGCGAGGTCCCGCGGCCGGCGCCGCCGAAGCGTCGGCCACAAGACGTGCCGAAGCCGGTGACGGACGAGGAGTTCCGCGCGCTGCTGGGCGCCATGACGGGCCGATCGGACATCGAGGCCCGCGACCGCGCGATCCTGCGGATGCTGCGGGGCTCCGGGCTGACGGTGACGCGGCTCTCGGAGCTGTCGGTCGACGACTTCGAGTGCGAGCGCATCGAGATGACGCGGCCGACCCGGAACGCGGTCCTGACCTGGCTGCGAACCCGGACCCCCCCACCGAAGCCGGAGGAGCCCCTGTTCGTCGGCCTCGGGCGCGGGTCGCGGTGCGGACAGCGGATGGACCGGCGCTCGATCGGGCGCATCGTCACGCGGGCCGGGGAGGCCGCGGGCGTGAAGGTCGACCCGGTGAGACTCGCGCTCCCGAAGGGGAGCTGATCGGAGAGAGGGTATGCGACTCTGGTGGTGGTTCCTGATCGTCGGCGCGATGGGCGCCGGCCTCCTCGGGGGGCTGGCGTTCGTCGCGGCGCGGTCCGCTCCGCAGCAGGGGGCGATCGCGGCGGCCGTCGCGGCGGTCGTCGTCACGGGGTACGTCGTCGTGCGGTCGCTCGACGGGATCGAGGCGGACCGCTTCCGCCGGGAGATCCTAACGGAGCTCGATCGGCGCGACGGGCTCGTTCCTCGGCGCTGAACGGCTGATCCGCGTCCCCGCGGATTTTCTTGCCGCGCGCCCTTGATTTTACCGCGCGTGTCGTCGATGATGCCTCCCGTCGAACGACGGAGGAACGAGACCGATGACGACCGCGACCACCACCGCACCGACCGCCCCCACCGACCGCGAGCGATGGCTCGCCGAGCGCCGCAAGGGACTCGGCGGCTCCGACATGGCCGCGATCCTCGCTCCGACGAAGCGCCGGAACGCGATCGACGTCTACCTCGACAAGCAAGGCGTCCCGAAGCCGCCCGAGAAGAACGAGAAGGCGATGCGCCGCGGGCAGCGTCTCGAGTCGCTCGTCCTGGAGGAGTACGCCGAGGTCGGCGTCCCGGACCTGCACGTCGAGGTCGTCCCGCACCTGATCGTCCCGCACCCGAAGTTCCCCGAGCTGCTCGCGAGTCCGGACGCGCTCGATCGCGACCCCGACTCGGCGGACCCCGGCGAGCCGATCGAAGCCGCGCCGATCATCGGCGGCGCCGACGCGAAGACCGCCGTCGGGATCGCGGCCGGCGACTACGGGCCGGAGGGGACGGACGAGGTCCCGGACGGCGTCGCGATCCAGTGCAGATGGTACATGGAGATCCTCGACGTCGAGTGGTGGGACGTCGCGGCGCTGATCGCCGGCCAGTACGCCTTCGAGTTCCGGTTCTACCGCCTCGAGCGCGACCGGAAGTTCGGCGAGTTCCTGATCGAGACCGGCCGCCGGTTCTGGCGCGACTTCGTCGTCGCCGGGAAGATGCCGCCCGCCGACTACCACGAGCGCCACGCCGACCGGCTGTTCCCGGAGTCCCAAGGGAAACGGCTCGAACTCGCCTCGGAGTCGGTCGTCGACGCGATGCGCCGGTTCGCCGAGGCGGACGCCGCGAAGAAGGCCGCCGACGCCGACCGCGAGAGCGCCCGCGCGTACCTCAAGTCCGTCATGGCCGAGGCCGAGCGCCTCGACGTCCCGAGCGTCGGCCGCGTGACGTGGAAGACCAACAAGGCCGGCGTCCGGCCGATGCGCGTCACCGTCGCCGAAGGCGGTGCGTCGTGACGGCCGCGGCTCCGGCCTGGCGCGCGAAGGAGGCGGCGGAGCGCCGCGTGTTCTCCGACCGGAAGCTCCAGACCGAAGGCGCCGGACCCGAGCGGACGGCCGCGATGGCGGAGGAGATCGAGGAGCGGTGGAACGAAGAGATGCGGGACGCGCGCGACTCCGCGGCCGCGCTGCTGCCGATCCTCGAGCGGTTCCACAGCCACGACTACCGAACGCCGCCGACCGCGCTCCTGACGCGCGTCGAGAAAGAGGTCGTGGCCCTGATCCGGGACGCCGCGGAGGGGTGGGCTTCCGAAGAGGACGTCGCGCTCCTGAGACGCAGCCGGAAGGCGATCCTGCACGTCAAGGGTCAAGTCCACACCGGGCACCTGCGCGCCAGCGCGCGGCTCCGGCGTGAAGAGAAGAAGCGAACCGCGTCCGCGTGACGCACCAACCACGAGAGAGAGGAACGAACTCCATGTCCAAGACCGCCCTCCAGACCAACCAGCGGAGCGCCGCCATCGTGCTTCGCGACTTCCTCGCGGCCCGCAGGGACGCGATCGCGAAGGTGATGGGCAAGACCCTCACGCCCGACCGCGCGTTCTCGCTCATCACCGGCGAGTTCAGCCGCAACGCCGCGCTCCAACGGTGCACCCCGGAGTCGATCTACTCGGCCCTCCACGGCGCGGCGTCGCTCGGGCTCGAGCTGTCCGGCCCCATGCAGCACGCCTACCCGGTGCCGTACGCGAACCAGTGCCAGCTCATCATCGGCTACCGCGGTCTCGCGTACCTCGCGCGCGCCTGCGGGGTCGTGAAGATGATCCGCGCGCACGTCGTCCACGAGAACGATGAGTTCGACTTCGACCCGCTGTTCACCGACCGGACGAAGTTCCGGCCGGCGAAGAAGGACCGCGGCGAGCCGATCGGCGCGATCTCGGTCGCGATCCTGGAGGACGGAACGCGTGACGTGTTCTTCGTCGATGCCGAGGAGATCGCTCTAGCCCGCGAGGCGTCGCGCGCGAAGAACGGCGACCTCTGGAACAAGTGGTGGAAGTCCGCCTGGCGCAAGACGGCCGTCCGTCGCCACGTCTGGCAGCTCCCGCTCCCGCCGGGGTCGGCCCTCATCGACGCGATGTCGAAGGACGCCGAGCACGCCGACGAGATGGGGCTGCGGGACGTCGACGCGACCGTGACGGACTCCGCGCCGATCGGGGACGACGCCCCGCCGGCCGAGTCGAAGGCGCAGAGCGGAGCCGTCGCGGCCGCCGCGAGCCTGTTCGGCGACGACGCCCCGGCGCCCGCCGAGGAGGCGCCGGACGAGCCGGAGGTGCGGCGGACGCGCGAGGAGGTGTTCGAGATCATCGCGAAGGCCGCGGCGTCCGGCGACGACGGCGTCGAGGCCGCGATCGTCGACGCGCTGGGGGAGGCGGGCGTGAAGACCGTCGAGAGCCTCACCGACGACGCCGCCGACGCGCTGGCGAGCGCGATCGAGG